>JAFEDX010000191.1 GCA_018241365.1 Pseudomonadota bacterium | reverse complement strand
CGGCGCAATCCGCCCGATCCTCGCGCCAAGCCTTCCGGCCACCAAGCCGGCAGCGCCATCCGACACCGATCCGGCTCCGGACAAAGGCGCTTCGGAATAAGGTTTTCCAGGCGATGGGCCCGGCACGCCGCAATGGCGCGTCGGGCACCCATGGTTTCAGCGCATCAGGGCTTCCCGGACTGCGCCCGCGATTCGCCCAGCAAGCCGTGCGAAGACAGCACGTGCTCCAGCGCGATGGTGTGCGAGACACCGAGCTTCTCGAACAGGCGCTGCTTGTAGGTCGATACCGTCTTGGCGCTCAGGTGCAGGCGATTGGCGACCTCGTTGACCGCCAAGCCACGCGCCAGCATCAACGCGACTTCCAGCTCGCGTGACGAGAGCGATTCCAGCGGCGAAGCATCGCCGTCCACCGCCGCCAGCGCCATCTCGCGCGCGACGGTTGCATCCAGGTAGCGACGCCCCTGCGCCACCGCGCGCACCGCCTGCACCAGCTCTTCGGACGGGCAGCCCTTGGTGAGATAGCCCAGCGCACCGGATTGCAGCAGCCGGCGCGGGAACTGCGCGTCCTGCACGATCGTGAGGATCACGATCTGGGTGGCAAGGCCGGCACGCTGCACGCGTTCGGTCAACTCGATGCCACTCATGCCGGGCATGTGCACGTCGATCAGCGCGACGTCCGGCTTCTGCGCCCGGATCAGGCGCAAGCCGTCTTCCGCGTTGCTGGCTTCGCCTGCCACCTCGATGTCGGGCTGCGCCGCAAGAATCAGGCGAAATCCCGAACGCACCAGTTCGTGATCGTCCACCAACACGACACGGATCATGCCGGTCTCCCCATGGCCTGCCGGCGCAGGCTCACGGCAACCCTAAACCGCGTATCCCGCAAAAGCAAGCGCGGAGATGGCGATGGGCACCCAAGCGTGTCATGCGGGCCCGATCACGCCATCACTCACCATGCGTGCCGTCGCACCCTTTCTGCACGCGAGCTGCGGCCCCACCATTACAATGCCGCGATGCATGCCTGGATACGCCACGCGATCGCCACGCTCGAGGCCGAGGCCGCGCGGTCGGCGGACACGCACCTGATCCGCCTCGACCTGCCGGCGTTTCCCGGCATCCCGCTCTACTTCAAGGACGAGTCGGTACATCCCACCGGCAGCCTCAAGCATCGCCTCGGGCGTTCGCTGTTCCTGTACGCGATCTGCAACGGCTGGCTGGACCGCGACCGCCCCGTGATCGAAGCTTCCAGCGGCAGCACCGCGATTTCCGAAGCCTACTTCGCGCGCCTGCTGGCCCTCCCCTTCATCGCGGTGATGCCACGCCGCACCTCGAAGCAGAAGATCGCGCAGATCGAATTCTTCGGCGGCATGTGCCACCTGATCGACGGCACCGACGTGTACGGTGCGGCGCGCGAACTCGCCGACACGCGCAGTGGGCATTACATGGACCAGTTCACCTACGCCGAGCGCGCCACCGACTGGCGTGGCAACAACAACATCGCGGAATCGATCTTCCGCCAGATGCAACGTGAACCGGATCCGGTGCCACGCTGGGTCGTGGTCAGCGCCGGCACCGGCGGCACTTCGGCTACGCTGGGTCGCTACATCCGCTACGGCAGCGCGCAGCGCGGTGAAACGCGCCTTGCGGTGGTGGACCCAGAAAACTCGGTGTTCCTCGATTATTTCCGGACCCGCGACGCCACGCTGACGCTGGAATGCGGCTCGCGCATCGAGGGCATCGGCCGCCCGCGCGTCGAACCCTCGTTCCTGCCCGAGGTGATCGACCGCATGCTGCGCGTTCCCGATGTCGATTCCATGGCGGCCCTGCGGGTGCTGGAAAAGTTGCTGGGCCGCCGCTGCGGCGGTTCGACCGGCACCAATTTCGCCGGCGCGCTGCAGCTCATGTGCGAAATGAAGGCAGCCGGCGAAAAGGGGCCGGTGGTCACGTTGATCTGCGACGGCGGCGAACGCTACGCAGGCACCTACTACAACGACGCGTGGCTGGCCGCCGAACACCTCGATGTCGACGCGGCACGCGCGCGGCTGATGCATACCGCCAATACCGGCGAAGCCTGACCCCGCGGCGACAGCGCCGCGCCTTCCGGCACAATGCGCGGATGAACGCTCTCGCCGCGCGCCTGCAGGATCGTCCGCTGCTGCACACGCTGGTGCAGACCGGCAAGCGCGACGTACCGCACGTCGTGGCCCTGCGCAATACCGCCGCGATCGTGCTGCCGCTGGCCGTCGGCGCCGCCTGCGGACACCTCGGCATAGGCCTCGGCGTGTCGACGGGCGCGCTCAACACCATGTTCGCCGACCAGCCGGGACCGTACCGGTTGCGCCTGCAACGCATGCTGCTGACCGCGTGCGCGGCGGGCGTCGCCGCGTTCGCGGGGCAGACGCTCGGGCACTGGCCGGCGGCGATGGTGGTGGCCGTCGCGTTGTGGGGTTTCGCCGCTGCATTCCTGGTCGCGATCGGACCGCACGCCACCCGCGCCGGCCTGACCAGCATGATCCTGCTGGCGGTTCTTGGTGCCGATCCCGCGCCACCGCTGCAGGCACTCGGCGTGGCCGGCTTGATCTTCGCCGGCGGCGTGTTGCTGACCCTGTTCGCGGTCGCGGCGTGGCCGCTGCAACGCTACCGACCCGAGCGCATGGCGCTGGCGCACGCGCTGCGCGGGCTGGCCGAAACCGCCAAGGCACACGTGCGGCACGGTGATGCCGCGACGATCCCGCCTTCGCTCAACGAGTTGCAGGCTGCACTGTTCGGTGAGGGCCGGGCGCGCGGCCGCGCGGTCGAAGCCTTCCGCACGCTCGCCGAACTCGCTGAACGCATCCGGATGGAACTGTTCGCACTGGCCGACCTGCAATCCACGAGCGAATCGGAGCACCTGCGCGATGCCTTGCAAGCAGTACGGGAATGCGCCGCGTCGGTACTGGACGCCATCGCGAATGCGCTCGAACAAGCCGAGCCTCCGCGCACGGGGGTGGCGATCGCGCAATTCGAAGCCGCGTGCGCAGCGCTCGCCGGCCCCGCAACTCCCGACCCGGCGCAGGACTGGATCCGCGACGTGGCCAACGCGCGCGCCGCGGCCCTCGGCGGGCAATTGCGCGCGGCCGCACGCAATGCCGACACCGCCGGCAGCCGCGGTGAAATCCGTGCGCAACAGGCCGAGCTGCGCCTGCCGCTGGCGCTGCGTCCGGCAGACCCGATCCAGACCCTGCGCGCCAACTTGCGGGTGGATTCCCCCGCGTTCCGGCACGCCCTGCGCTGTGGCGTATGCCTCGCGATCGCGATGCTGATGTCGCAGCGTCTGCCCTTGTCACGCGGCTACTGGCTGCCGATGACCGTGGCGATCGTGCTGCGCGCGGACTTCGGCGCCACCTGGCGGGTTGGCTTGTTGCGCACCGGCGGTACCCTGGTCGGCCTGTTGCTGACCACCGCGGTGCTGCACTTCGGCGGTGTCGGCAATTTCTGGGCAGCATTGGCCCTGATGGCGGTGCTGTGCTTCGCTTTCCGTGAGCTGGCCACGGTGCATTACGGTGTCGCAGTGGTGTGCCTGACCGGCCTCGTCGTGATCCTGTTGTCGTTCTACGGCATTCCCGCGGAAGGCGCCGTCACGGCGCGCGCCATCGACACCGCAGTCGCCAGCGCCCTGGCTCTTGCGGCCTATCTCATTTGGCCAACCTGGGAACGCGGGCGCGAACGCGCGGTGCTGGCGGGCGTGCTCGAAAGCTATCGCGACTACCTCGGTGCGGTGCTGCACGGCGACGCACGCACGCGCCGCGAGACCCGCAGCGCGGCGCGCGCGGCGCGCAGCGACGCACAAGCTTCGCTCGACCGCCTGCGCGCGGAGCCGGCCAGTCGGGTCAACCTGCCGCGCGCCGAGGCGCTGGTAGCGCAGGCCAACCGCCTTGTGCGTGCCGCCATGGTGCTGGAAGCCGTACGCGACGATGCGCCCGGCGGACGGATGCCGGCGGGCGTCATCGCGTTCGCCGATGCGTGTGCGGCGGCGCTGACCGCTGCCGCCGATGCGGTACGCGAGCACCGCGAACCGAACGGAACCTTCGCGCTGCGTGAAGCGCGCCGTACGCTGGCCGCGTCGCTGTACCCCAGCCACGGCGACGCTGCAAGCCCGCTTGACGCTGCCCTGCTCGACGCCAGCGACCGCATCGTCGATGCGATCGACTCGGTACTGCACGTGCTGGCGCAGGCGCGCGAGGTGAATACGTAGGAGCCTGCGTGCAGGCGACGTTGGGCCCGCTCGCAACCAAAGCGCCCGACGTCGCGAGCACGCTCGCTCCTACGGCTTCATGGCGACGGCGTCGGTGGTGGTGGGCAGGCCGACCTTCCTGCAGAACGCGGCGAAGCGGGGGTCGTTGCGGTAGCGCAGGATCACTGGATCCTGAAGCAGGAGTCCGACACCCGAATCACGCTGGTCCCACGCGCGTTCCAGATACTTGAACATGTTGTCCGGATCACTCCGCAGTGCGTACAGCTCGGCGATCTGATAGTTGCCGTTCTCCTCGGCATTATCCGAGATGGCATGCTGCATGGCTGCATCGGCGTCGGCGCGGCTGGGCCCGATTTGCGCGGCGGCCGCGATGGCAAGGCTTTGCCATCCACCCGTAGAAGGTACCTCACGTGCAAGCGTCATTGCACGCTGCGCGTTGCCGCGCAGCACCTCAATGATCACCCGTTGCCAATCGCAGAAACCTACCCCCTTGTTCAATGCAAGGCTCGTTTGGCACGCCCGATCCGCTGCGTCGAATTGCCCGCTGCCGGTCAGCGTCGTAGCCAGGGACATCCAGGAGAAGGCGCTGCGCGGATCGAGTTTGAGCGCCGCGCGTTGCAAGTCGATCGCTGACCGGAGCCGCCCGAGTGTCGCCAGCACGTCCCCAAGACCGGCCTTCGCCGCAGGGTCGTTCGGCGCCAGCTGCAACGCATGCCGGTATTCCGATTCCGCCCCGTACCAATCGAAATCCACGTTGTAAAGGGCAAACGCATGGGCGACGCGCGCTGCGGCCAGATCCGGGTCTAGTGCCAACGCGGTTCGGACCGCCGCCCGTGCCTGTGCGGCATCCTGCGCTCCTTCATCAGGCGTGTGGTAGGTGCGGAATGCGCCGACCCAGCACCGGGAAAGCTGCGCATAGGCGAGCGCATAGCGCGGATCAAGACGGATGGCTTCTCGGAAATCGGCGAGCGCACCAGATGTGCCGCACAGGTCCCCGAGCACCATGGCTGCCTGACCTTGCATGAAGGCCGAGTACGCACCGAGATTGCCGCTGGGCGGCCGATCACTTTGCACCACCGCACCGGGCGCGGCCATCAGTTTTGCCTGCAATGCCGCGGCAACCGCCCTGGTGATCGCGTCCTGCAGTGCGAACAAATCCTTGTACGGCTTGTCGTAACGCTGCGACCAAAGCACCGTCCCGTCGGCCGCGTTCACCAGCGTCGCGGTGATGCGCACCTCGTCCTGCGCGCGCTGCACCGAACCTTCCAGCAGATGCGCGACGCCAAGCGCCTTGCCGATCTCGGCTGCGGTGTCCTTGCTGTTCCGGAACTGGAACGCCGAATTGCGGCTGATGACCTTCAGGCCCGCGAACTGCGACAACGCCGTGATCAGGTCTTCCGACAACCCGTCGGAGAAGAATCGCTCGTCCGGCTTGCCGCTCTCATTCGCGAACGGAAGCACGGCGACTGATTTCTCCGGAGCGGACAAAAGTGGGGTGGTGGGAAGGCCTGCAGTATCGGTATTCGGAACCACCGATTCCGAGGCAACGGCGACTGCCGGGTTCATCGCCACTTGCGGAGCATGCGCATAGGCCCACAACGCACCGCCGCCAATCGCGAGCAGCAAGGCGATGATCAGGAGCTCCGTGCCACCGACCCGCTGCGCGCCGCGCTCGCCGTGGTACCACGCCAGCACCGCGACGACGAAAAACCCGATCGCCATCGCCAGGATGATCAGGTTCTCGATCAGGCCCGGCAACCCGAAGCGCTGCGCCACCACGTCCAGCACCTGGATCAATGCGAAGCAGGCGGCGACGTAAGCCGCCAGCCACTGCACCAGCTTGCGCTGCTTCAACCGTTGCCAGAGCCCGTCCACGCCAGCCCCCGCCTGTCCGACCCGGCAATGATGCGCGCAAACCGGCGAAATGTGTGAAATCGATGCAGCTCGCGGACAGATCCACTCCTGCGGTTCCACATGCGTCGCCTATAATTCCGGCATGCTCAAGATCGACATCCACTCGCACATCCTGCCGCCCGAGTGGCCGAACCTGGCCGAGAAATACGGCGATGCGCGCTTCCCGGTGATGGTGAACGCGGAGGGCCGCCACCGCATCTACCGCGACGGCAAGTTTTTCCGCGAGGTATGGCAGAACTCCTTCGACGCGGAATTCCGCAGGGATGAATGCGGCAAACTCGGCGTGGACGTGCAGGTGATCTCGACCGTGCCGGTGCTGTTTTCGTACTGGGCCCAACCCAACCAGGCGCGCGAACTGCACCGCCATTTGAATGCGCACGCGGCCGGGGTTTGCCGCGAATACCCGCAACACTACGCCGGCATCGGTACGGTGCCGCTGCAGTCGCCGCGGCTGGCGATCGAGGAAATGGAACACTGCATCGAGCAACTCGGGTTGCAGGGCGTGCAGATCGGCTCGCACGTCAACGACTGGAACCTCGACGCTCCCGAACTGTTCCCGTTCTTCGAAGCCGCCGCCGACCTCGGCGCCGCGATCCTGGTGCATCCGTGGGACATGATGGGCAAGGAATCGATGCCGAAATACTGGCTGCCGTGGCTGGTCGGCATGCCAGCGGAGCAATCGCGTGCAGCCTGCTGCCTGATCTTCGGCGGCGTACTGGAACGCCTGCCGAATCTGCGCATCGCGTTCGCGCACGGTGGCGGTTCGTTTCCGTACACGATCGGCCGCATCGAACATGGTTTCCGCATGCGCCCGGATCTGGTCGCCACCGACAACGCGCGCGCGCCGCGCGAATACTTCAAGCGGCTGTTCTTCGATTCCTGCGTGCACGACCCGCAGGCACTGCGTTACCTGCTGGACGTGGTCGGCGACGACCGCGTGATGCTGGGCACGGACTATCCGTTCCCGCTCGGCGAGCAACAGCCCGGCAGCGGCATCGATGCCCTGAATCTTCCCGAGCTGCAGCGCGGGCGCCTGTTCCACGGCGCCGCGCTGGAATGGCTGGGATTGCCCAAGCAACGCTTCATCCACCCTGCGGAGGCAGCATGAATCGCCTGACCCGATCCTGCATCGCGCTGTTCTGTACCTGTGCGCTTGCGTGCGCCCCTGCCGCGTTCGCGGCCGATTATTCACTCGCCAACGGCGCGGTGAAATTCTCGGCCACCGACGCCTGGCCCATGTTGATGGAAAAACTGGACGGTCCGCGCCAGTTCATCGCCCTGCAGGTCAAGACACCGAATGATGCCAATGCACTGGCGCGCATCACGGTGACCGCCGAACAGGTCGATGGTGTCGCGGGCTTCCAGAAATTCGTCAACGACGGCACCGATCGCGCGCGCAAGCTGCCGGGCTATGCCGCCATCAACTCGGTGGGGAACAACAGTTCCAGCCTGCGTTACACGGCCACCGAAAACCACGAGAAGAATGCGTACACCGAGGTTTACGCGTTCCGCTCCAACCTCGCGATCCAGGTGCGCTGCATCCGGCCCGACACCGCACCACCCGACTGGCGTGCGACGTTCGACGCGGGCTGCCAGGCTATCGTCACCGCCGTCGAAAAGGCGCCGTGATGGCAGCCGTCGATGCGTTCCGCGCGGATGCCGACTGGGCCCGCGCGCTGGACGCGGCCGACCCGCTGCACGCTTTCCGCGACGAGTTCCTGATTCCGCCGCACGGCGACGGCGCGCAAACCTATCTGGTCGGCAATTCGCTGGGCCTGCAGCCGCGCGGCGTCCGCCAGGCGCTGCTCGACGAACTCGACGACTGGGCACGGCTGGGCGTCGAAGGCCACCTGCATGCGCGGCATCCATGGTTGCCGTACCACCGTGAAGTGCGCGCTGCACTGGCCGAAGTGGTCGGCGCCGATCCCATCGAAGTCGTCGCGATGAATTCGCTGACCGCGAACCTGCACCTGCTGATGGCGAGCTTCTACCGGCCGACCGCAGAACGCCACGCGATCCTGATCGAGCGCCACGCGTTTCCTTCCGACCGCGACCTCGCCGCGTCGCAGATCCGCTTCCACGGCCATGACCCCGCCGAGGCTCTGATTGAGCTCGACGCCGACGAGCCCAACGGCACGCTCTCGGTGGCGGCCATCGAGCGCACGCTGGCCGAACACGGCAGGCGCACGACGCTGGTGCTGCTGCCCGGCGTGCAATACCTCACCGGACAGGTGTTCGATCTTGCGGAAATCACCCGGCTTGCACACGCGCAAGGCTGCGTGGTCGGATTCGACTGCGCGCACGCCGCCGGCAACGTCGACCTGCACCTGCACGATTCGGATTGCGACTTCGCCGCCTGGTGTTCCTACAAATACCTGAACTCCGGCCCCGGCGCGGTCGCCGGCGCGTTCGTGCACGCGCGTCACGCACACGCGAAGCTGCCGCGCTTCGAAGGCTGGTGGGGACGCAACGCAGCGACACGCTTCGAAATGCGCCCGGAGTTCGATCCCGCGCCCGGCGCCGAAGGTTGGCAGCTGTCCAATCCGCCGATCCTGGCGCTGGCGCCGTTGCGCGTGTCGCTGGAAATCTTCCAACGCGCCGGCATGCAACGCCTGCGCGAAAAGTCGGTACACCTGACCGGCTATCTCGCGTGGCTGATCGAAACGCAACTTCCTGACACGCTGGAGATCCTCACGCCGCGTGAACCGGATCGCCGCGGCGCGCAATTGTCGCTACGCGTGCGCGCCGGTCGCGCCGCCGGCCAATCGCTGTTCGACTACATGACCGCGCACGGGGTGCTCGGCGACTGGCGCGAACCCGATGTGATGCGCATCGCACCCGCACCGCTCTACAACAGCTACGCCGATTGCCTGCGCTACGCCGAAGCGGCGCGGGCCTGGCGGGCCCGCCACGCATGACCGCGCGCCTCACGATCATCGGCGCCGGTCTGGTCGGGTCGCTGCTGGCGACGCTACTGGCGCAACGCGGGTTCGAAGTCGAGGTATTCGAACGCCGGCCCGATCCGCGTGTGCAAGGGTTCCTCGGCGGGCGCTCGATCAACCTCGCGCTGGCCGAGCGCGGATTGAACGCGCTGCGGCAGGCCGGACTGGCCGACGTGGTGCTGCAGCACGCGGTGATGATGCGCGGCCGGATGGTGCACGCACTGGATGGCTCGACCAACCTGCAACGCTACGGCGTTGACGATACCGAGGTGATCCGCTCGGTGTCGCGCGGCGGCTTGAACATCCTGTTGCTGGATGCCGCCGAACGCGCGGGTGCGAACCTGCATTTCAGCGCCGGGCTGACGAACGCCAACTTCGATGCCGGGGCGATCACGCTGGCCGGCCACGACGGCGTCGCGCGCGAGCATCGTGCCGAACTGTTGCTGGGCTGTGACGGCGCCGGCTCCGCCTTGCGTGCAGCCATGTCCAGGGTGGCCGATCTGGGCGAACGCATCGAAGCGCTTGGACACGGCTACAAGGAGCTGGAGATCCCGGCACGTGATTTGCCGTCCCTGGCACTGGGTCCCGGCCATTCCTTGGCCGGGATGACGATGGAACGTTTCGCACTTGAGCCGAACGCCCTGCACATCTGGCCGCGTGGCAACTACATGTGCATCGCGCTGCCCAACACCGAAGGCAACTTCACCGTCACGCTGTTCTTGCCAAACGAGGGCACATTCCCGAGTTTCGCCACGCTGCCGGATGTCCCCGCCGCACGCGCATTTTTCGAAACGCAATTCGCCGACGCGCTGGCGCTGATGCCGACCTTCGACCGCGACTGGGCAGCGCACCCGGTTGGGCAACTCGCGACGCTGTACCTCGACCACTGGCACCTCGGTGGCCGCGCGTTGCTGCTGGGCGACGCCGCACACGCGATCGTGCCGTTCCACGGCCAGGGCATGAACGCAGGCTTCGAGGACGCGGTGGAGTTGGCGGACTTGCTGGCCGCACAACCAAGAGATCCGGCTGCAGCGTTCAGCGAATTCGAGAGCCGGCGCAAGCCGAATGCCGATGCGATCGCCACCATGTCGCTGGCCAACTACATCGAGATGCGTGACGGCGTGGCCGATCCCCGTTACCTGCTGAAGCGTGAACTCGCCGCCGCGTTGACCGAGCACGCGCCCACGCATTTCAAATCGCATTACCGAATGGTCAGCTTCACCTCGGTACCCTATGCGGACTGCCTCGAACGCGACCGCCACCAGAACGCACTGCTGGACGCCCTGCTGGCCGGCCGGGACCGCCTGGAAGGCATCGACCTCGCTGCCGCGGCAGAACGCGCGCGGCGCGAACTTCCACCCCTGCCACAAGGTTGCTGACCGCATGCCGCTGCCCGAGTCGATCCGGCGCGCCTGGACCGAAACCGAGTATCGCGTCCGCCTGCCGTATGGTGGCCATGCGACGATCCGGTGCGGTGCTCCGTTGCCGGTACCGTTGTTGGCGATGTTGCGGCGCGCCGACGACCCCTGGGGCTACATCACCGCGTGGAACCCGGCTGGGGTCATGCTGCCGCTCGCCACCAACAGGATCCGCCAGCGACGCTTGCGCGACGAACTGCGGGGCGATCGGCAGCCTTACTTCGCCGGCATCGGCATCGGCCCGAGCGACTGGCGCGAACCCAGCCTGTTCGTGCCCGGCATGACCCATTCGCAAATCGACACGATGGCGCGCCGGTTCGGCCAGCTCGGCGTGGTCCGCGGCACCGGTGCTGGACCCGCGGAATTGCATGAATTGGTGTGATGAGGCAGCGTCCTGGCGTGGACAGCCCCGCCCGGCGCCACGACAATACGCGCTTGCCCATGACCTCTTCGCCTGTCCCCGCCAGGACGCCGCTGCTGTCGGCGCACCACCTTGCGTTTTCGCGCAACGATGAGCCCGTATTCGGCCCGCTGGATTTCGGCGTGGGCCGCGGCGAAACCCTGCTGGTCGAAGGTGACAACGGCTCCGGCAAGACCACCCTGCTCCGGGTGCTGGCGGGCATGCTGCCGGCCACCACCGGTGAAATCTTCATCGATGCCGCCGCCGCTACCCGCGACTCGCGCAACGGCCGGATGTTGTGGCTGGGCCATCGCGGCGGCTTGAACGAATCGTTGAGTGCACGCGAAAACCTGGCTTTCCTCGCCGGACTGTATGGCACCCGCGACGGCATGACGACGGCTTCGGCGATGGAATACGTCGGCATCGCGGGCTGGATCGACGAACCGCTGCGCACGCTGTCCGCGGGCCAGAAGAAACGCGTCGGCCTCGCCCGCCTGTTGCTGCTGGCTGGCGACATCTGGTTGCTGGACGAGCCCTATGCCAACCTCGATCGGCATGGCATCGACCTGGTGAACACCTTGATCGCCGGCCACTGCGCGCACGGCGGCGCGGCGCTGGTGACCAGCCACGGCGCGGTGCGTTTCGCCGACCCGAATGCGCGGCACATCCGGTTGTCGGTTTGAGGCCCTGGATGACGCACGATCCCGCCACGCTCATTCCCGCGACCCGGCTCGACACGCTGGCGAGCGTCCGCGGGGAAATCCGCCCCGGCGCATGGCGCGCCTGCGTGGCGCTGCTGCGCCGCGACTTCCTGCTGGCCTGGCGGCGGCGCGGCGAGTTGTTCCTGCCGCTTCTGTATGCGGTGATCGTGACCGCGCTGTTTCCGTTCGCGCTCGGCCCCGACCCGCAGCTGCTGGGACGGATTGCCGGCGGGGTGCTGCTGGTGATCGTGGTGCTGGCGATGCTGCCGGCGCTGGAATCGATGTTCCGCTCCGACCTGGACGACGGCACCCTCGAACAATGGCTGTTGGCGCCGCAGCCCCTGGCCCTGCTTGTGTTGACGCGCGTCATCGCGCACTGGCTGACCACCGCCTTACCCTTGCTCATCGTGATGCCCTTCCTGGGCGCCCTGCTGAACCTGCCCGTGAACGTATTGCCGGTGCTGATGCTGGCCTTGCTGCTGGCCACCCCGTTGCTGGCGCTGTTGGGGGCGGTGCTTTCCGCCTTGGCGGCGGGCACCCGCCGCTCTGGTATCCTTCTGGCCCTCATGTTGTTGCCGCTGGCGGTGCCGGTGGTGATTTTCGCCGCAGGCGCGATTGCCGCGGCACAAGCCGGCATGTCGTACCTTGCGCCACTGGTGTGGCTGGCTGCGGCGCTGGCCTTGGCGATCGTGCTGGCACCGCTCGCATGCGCGGCGGCACTCAGGATCGCGGTTGAAGCGTGATGATGACCCTCGCCCCACCGTTGCCGAATACGCTCGCCCCCTTCAGTCAAGGGGGTGGACCCACCGTTGCTGCACAGCGGTGGTTCGGGGGTTGTGGGGGAATGCCGATTGAAATGGGGGCGCGCCGCTGAGCGGCCCGGAACTACAAAAAGCATGTCACGCAGCTACATCCCCCATTTCGTCCACTGGCTCGGCTCGCCGCCGAACTTCTACCGTTTCGCCGGCGCATGGCGCCCGTGGCTGATGGCCGCGGCACTGATCGCCGGTGCCATCGGCCTGTACGGTGGCCTGGTGCTGGCGCCGCCCGATTACCAGCAGGGTGATGCCTACCGCATCATCTTCATCCACGTGCCGAGCGCCTGGATGAGCCTGTTCATCTACGCCGGCATGGCGGTCGCAGGCCTGATCGCGCTGGTGTGGCGGGTGAAACTGGCTGAAGTGGTCGCCATGGAAAGCGCGCCCATCGGCGCCGCGTTCACCTTCATCACGCTGGTCACGGGTTCGCTATGGGGCAAACCCATGTGGGGCACGTGGTGGACCTGGGATGCGCGCCTGACTTCGGAACTGGTGCTGCTGTTCCTCTACCTCGGGGTGATCGGGCTGTACCACGCGTTCGAGGATCGCCGCCGCGGTGCGCGTGCGGCTTCCCTGCTGGCGCTGGTCGGCATCGTCAACCTGCCGATCGTGCATTACTCGGTGCAATGGTGGAACACCTTGCACCAGGGTTCGACGGTGAATTTGTTCGGACATTCCCTGATCGCGTCGTCGATGCTGTGGCCGCTGCTGGTGATGGCACTGGCGACACACCTGTATTACTTCGCCAGCCTCCTCGGGCGTGCCCGCGCCGACCTGTTGGAACTTGAAGGCGGCAAGCAATGGGTGCGCGAGTTGGTGCTGGAGGAATCACGATGACGCAATGGCTCACGCTTTTTTGCCCCCTTGAGTCAAGGGGGCAGACGATTCCGCAAGGAACCGTCGGGGGTTGTGGAGGAATGCAATCCATGGCGTTGACTGTACCTGCGCATGATGGAGCGATGAACTGACATGACACATTGGCTCGCCATGGGCGGTTACGCGGCTTACGTATGGCCTGCCTACGCCGTGTTTTTCGCCGTACTCGTCTGGGACTGGCTGGCACCCGCGTTCCGCAAGCGCAGGATCACTCGCGAATTGCGCGGCCGCATCGCGCGTGAACAAACCCGCAACACGCGCGTTCCGCGCGCGGAGGCATCGGCATGAATCCGGTTCGCAAGCGGCGTCTCATCATCACCCTGCTGATCCTCGGCGCAGTCGCCATCGCGACCGGGCTGTCGGTGTTCGCGCTGCAGCAGAACATGACTTATCTGTATTCGCCGACCGAAGTCGATGCCGGCAAGGCGCCGCACCACGGCCAGTTCCGGCTGGGCGGGATCGTCAAGGAAGGCAGCATCCATCGCGTGCCCGGTTCGCTCACCACCGACTTCGTGATCACCGACCGCTTCCAGAACATCCCGGTGCAATACACCGGCATCCTGCCCGACCTGTTCCGGGTCGGCCAGAGCACCATCACCACCGGCAAGATGGAGAACGGCACCTTCGTCGCGACCACGGTACTGGCCAAGCACGATGAAACCTACATGCCGCCGCAGGTCGAGCAGGCAATCGTGAAGGCCAGGGAAGAGAACCGCATTCCGAAGACCGCGCAGGGCGGCGGTGCGCCATGAATCCCGAACTTGGCCAGATCGCCCTGATCCTCGCGCTGCTGCTCTCCGGGCTGCAGTGCGTGCTGCCCATCGTCGGCGCGTGGCGCGGCAGCAAACCACTGATGGCGACCGCACCGATGCTCGCGGTCGGCCAGGGCGTGTTCGTGGCGCTGGCGTTCGGCATTCTCATGTGGTCGTTCTGGATCAACGATTTTTCGGTGGCCTACGTCGCACAGAACTCCAACCTCGACCTGCCGTGGTTCTACAAGCTTTCGGCGGTATGGGGTGCGCACGAAGGCTCACTGTTGCTGTGGATGCTGATCCTCAACCTCTGGACGGTCGCGCTGGTGGCCGTGCTGGGCAACCGCCTGCCGCAGGCATTCTTCGCGCGCGTCGTCGGCGTGCTCGGTTTCGTCGCGTTCGGTTTCCTGCTGTACATGATCACGACGTCGAATCCGTTCCTGCGCCTGTTTCCCGTGCCGGCCAACGGCGCCGACCTGAATCCGGTGCTGCAGGACCCGGGCCTCGTTTTCCATCCGCCCACGCTGTACATGGGCTACGTCGGCTTCAGCGTTGCGTTTGCGTTCGCGATCGCAGCCCTGCTCGGCGGTGAACTGAAATCGACCTGGGTGCGCTGGGCACGGCCGTGGACCAACGTCGCGTGGGGATTCCTGACCCTCGGCATCGTCGCCGGCAGCGCATGGGCGTATTACGAACTCGGCTGGGGCGGCTGGTGGTTCTGGGATCCGGTCGAGAACGCCTCGTTCATGCCGTGGCTGATCGGCGCTGCACTGATCCACGCGCAGGCGATCACGGACAAGCGCGACGGCCTGCGGGCGTGGACGCTGCTGCTGTCGATCTTCGGTTTCGCGTTCTCGCTGCTCGGCACCTTCCTGGTCCGTTCCGGCCTGCTCACCAGCGTGCACGCGTTCGCGTTCGCGCCTTCGCGCGGCATCTTCATCCTCGTTTACCTCGCGGTCGTGATCGGCGGCTCGCTGCTGCTGTATGCGTTGCGAGCACCCAAGGTCACCGGCGGCAAGTCTTTCGCGCTGGCTTCGCGCGAAACCCTGATGGTGATCGGCAACCTCATGCTCACCGTCGCCTGTGCGATGGTGCTGCTGGGCACGCTGTATCCGCTGGTCGGCGAGGCGCTCAACATCGGCCGCATTTCGGTCGGGCCGCCCTATTTCGGCCCGCTGTTCATGATCCTGATGACGCCGCTGGTGCTGGCGCTGCCATTCGGGCCGCTGTCGCACTGGGGCAAGGCCGACTTGAAAGTGTGGACACGTGCGCTGGTGCGCATCGTCGCGCTGGCCGTCGCGGCGGGCATCATCGGCTTCGTCCTCGGCGCGCGCACGTTCCTTGAACTGCTCGGCATCACCGCTTCGGTGTGGGTGATGGCCGGCGTTGCGATGTTCGCGCTCAAGCGCTGGCGCGAAGCGCCGCGCGGCAAGCGTTACCCGTTCGAGATGCTGGGCATGATGCTGGCGCACTTCGGCATCGGCGTGTTCATCGCCGGTGCCATCCTGACCCGCTCGATGAGCGTCGAGCAGGATGTCAGCATGAAGCCCGGCAGCAACGTGCAGGTCGGCAGCTACGACTTCCACTTCAACGGCGTCACCGACACGCCGGGCCCGAATTACCACGCGCAGCAAGGCACGGTGATCGTGTCGCGCAACGGCAGGCAGGTCGTGGTGCTGCACCCGCAAAAACGCACCTACGCAGGCGGGCAGGTGCAAACCGAAGCCGCCATCCAGGCCGGCGTGTTCCGCGACCTGTACGTGTCGCTGGGCGACCCGATTGGCGACGACGCATGGTCGCTGCGGGTCTATGACAAACCGTTCGTGCGCTGGATCTGGGGCGGCGGCGTGCTGATGATGCTGGGCGGATTCGCGGTGGTCCTGGATCGTCGCTTCCGTCTCAAGAAGGTGAGGGAACCGGAAGCCGCCGGTACCCAGCCCGATACTGGCGCGCCACGCAAGCTCGCGGAAGGCCAGACGTGAACGAGGTCGCGCGCAAACCCATCGGCCGCTTCGTGCCACTCGTCGTGTTCGCACTGATGGTGGCGTTCTTCGTGGTCGGCCTCGTGTGGAACCAGAGCCACGACGCACGCTTCGTACCCTCGCCGCTGATCAACAAGCCGGCGCCGGATTTCCGCCTGCCACGCCTGGACCGCCCCACCGACTTCGTCACCCGGGCCGATCTGCTGGGCAAACCCTACCTGCTCAACGTGTTCGCAAGCTGGTGCTTCGCCTGCGGCGACGAGCACCCGGTGTTGATGGCGTACCGCGACAAGTTCGGCATTCCGCTGATCGGCTACGACTACAAGGACACGCCGCACGATGCGCAGGCCTGGCTGCAACGCCACGGCGATCCGTACCACGAGGTAATCACCGACCAGTCGGGCGACACCGCGATCAACTTCGGCGTGTACGGCGCGCCGGAAACCTACCTGATCGACGCCCAGGGGATCATCCGCTACAAGCACATCGGGCCGCTGACCCCGGACGTGATCGCGAAGGAACTGGAGCCAAAGATCCGCGCGCTGGAGCAAGGCACATGAAACGCCTGCTCGCCATCGCCATACTGGCCTTCGCGCTGACGCTGAGCACGGCCGCGTTCGCGATCGATCCCCTGCCGTTCCAGAACACTGCACAACGCGACCGCTTCCAGCACCTTACCCGCGAACTGCGCTGCATGGTTTGCCAGGACGAAAGCCTGCTGGCCTCGAACGCCGATTTCGCCAAGCAGCTGCGGCGGCAGATTTTCGACATGATGCAACAGGGCAAGAGCGACCAGGAAATCAAGGACTGGCTGGTCGCGCGCTATTCCACGTTCATCCTGTACGACCCGCCGCTCGCGCCTTCGACGATCGCGCTGTGGTTCGGCACGCCCGCGATCCTCCTGGCCGGCGGCATCGTGGTGGCCGTCGTGCTGCGTCGGCGTGCGCGTCCGGCCCATGCCATTGCCGAAGAACCCGGAGAAGATTGGTGACCGTCCGCTTCCTCATCATCGCCGCCGTGATGGTGGTGGTTGCCCTCGCCTGCGTGCTGGTGCCGATGTTGCGCGCCGCGCGCCGCGAAGGCCGCCCGCGCGGGCCATTCGTGCTGGCGCTGTTGCTCGTACTAGCCACGCCGCCCGCGGTGCTGGCGATGTACCTCGCGATCGGCACGCCACAGGCATTGCAACCGGCGCCGGTAGCCGGCCAGTCAAATCTTGCCGACGCTACCGAACAACTCAAGGCCAGCCTCGCCAAGAAGCCGGATGACAAGCAAGGCTGGGCGCTGCTGGCGCAGGCGTATTCCGCGCTGGGCAAGCCACACGAAGCGCTGGACGCACTGGACCATCTGCTGAAACTGGACCCGGACAATCCCGACGTGATGGTTGCATGGGTCGAGGCGACCGCGGAAACCAACTCCACCCACCAGATCGACGACGCCGCACGCGCGAAGCTGCAGCGTGCGCTGCAGATCGAGCCGACCCACCAGCGCGCGCTGTGGCTGCTCGGCATCAGCGACTTCCAGCGCGGTCAATATGCCGACGCAGCCAAACAATGGAAGACCCTGCTGCCGCTGCTGCAGCCCGGTTCCAAGGTCGCCGCCAGCGTGCAGCAGGAACTGGCTGAAGCCGAAGCCCGCGCGGGTGGAGCACCATCCGGTACAGCGCTCGCGAATGCGGACCCGGCGCCCACGCCGGCCGGGACATCAGGCCAGTCCGCCAGTGCATCACCGGTCGCCATCGAAGTCACGGTCAAGCTGGACCCCAGGCTCGCTGCCAGGGTCCAACCGGGCGACACGTTGTTCGTGTTCGCGCGCGCGGTGGACGGTCCGCCCATGCCGCTTGCGGTGGCGCGCCTGAGTGCTTCCGGCTGGCCGGCCAAGGTAACCCTGACCGACACCATGGCGATGACGCCACAGCTCGAACTTTCGAAATTCCCAAAAGTGCAGGTAGTTGCACGCATCAGCAAATCCGGCAACGCGATGCCGCAGGCGGGCGACATGCAATCGCCGGCGGTGGAAGTGGCCACCCACGACCACACGCCCATTGCGCTGACGATCGACCGGACGGATTGAACGCCTCGCCGTCGCCCTCACAGGCGGCGGGCACTCGATCCTATGACCGGATGAACTGATTCCATCCGGTTCTTGGCGATCCCGCGTCCGGTCGTTACCCTTGACGGTTTCCACGTCCACGCAACGCCATGGCCGACTCCCGCCAATATTTCGCCCTGCCCTCGCCATTCGCGATGAAACGTGGCGGCGGGCTGCGCGACGCGCGGCTTGCCTACGAAACCTGGGGCACGCTGAATGCCGCGCACGACAATGCGGTGCTGATCCTCACCGGCCTGTCGCCCAGTGCACACGCGGCAAGCAATGCCCTCGACCCATCGGCGGGATGGTGGGAAGACATCATCGGCCCCGACAAGGCCATCGACACCCGGCGCTGGTTCGTGATCTGCCCGAATTCGCTGGGCAGCTGCAAGGGTTCGACCGGGCCCGCATCGATCAACCCCGCCACTGGCGATACCTACCGCCTCGATTTCCCGGATCTCTCGCTGGAGGACCTCGGCAACGCCGCCATCGAACTGACGCACGGCCTTGGCGTCGACAAGCTCGCTGCGCTGGTCGGGTGCTCGATGGGCGGCATGGCCGCGCTGGGTGGCCTGGCCAACCACCCGGGCTTCGCGCGTGCGCACGTGTGCGTGTGCAGTGCGCCGCGCGCACAACCGTTCGCGATCGCGATCCGTTCGCTGCAACGCGAGGCCATCCGGCTGGACCCGGCTTGGAACGACGGGCACTACAACGACGCAAGCTATCCCGAAGCCGGGATGAACATCGCACGCAAGCTCGGTGTCATCACCTATCGTTCGGCGCTGGAATGGAGCGGTCGCTTCGGCCGCATCCGGCTCGACCCCGACGATCGCGAGGACGATCCGTTCGGCGCCGAGTTCCAGATCGAGTCCTATCTCAACGCGCACGCGCGCCGTTTCACGCGATCGTTCGATCCCAACTGTTACCTGTATCTCTCGCGCGCCTCGGACTGGTTCGACCTTGCCGAGTACGGTGGCGCGAAGGACCCCGAGACCGCGGTGCGCAATGCGCTCGCCAGGATGAAACTGGAGCGCGCGCTGGTGATCGGCGTCGAAACCGACATCCTGTTCCCGCTGTCGCAGCAGCAGCAACTGGCCGAGGATCTGCGCGCCACCGGTACCGCCACCACCTTCGTCGGCCTCGATTCGCCGCAGGGTCACGATGCGTTCCTGGTGGACACCGGCCGCTTCGGTGCGGCGATCGGTGCTTTTTTGGCGTCTTTGTAGCCTGGCTGCGATGGGCATGGGCACATACGCTTGCGGGGCACCTGCCTGTCGGCTATAAGCTTGTGCCATGGGCATGGCATTTCCCGGACGCGACCGCTTGATCCAGGCCATCGATTCGGCGGTCGTGAAACCCGACACGGCGGACACCATGCGCGCCTTGCGCACGGTCATGTGCGACGCGATCCATTACAGCTCGGTGCGCCTGCCCGATTGCGTGTTCGAGGGCTGTGCCGAACACTACGCGCGCCGCGAGTTGTATCGCAGCCCGGAACACGGCTACAGCGTGATCGCGATGACCTGGGGCCCCGGCCAGGGTACGCCCATCCACGACCATTCCGGGATGTGGTGCGTGGAAGCCGTCTGGCGCGGTGCACTGGAAGTGGTGCAGTACGAACTGCGCGAGCACGACGATGTGCGCTACCGCTTCGTCCCGGCGGGCGCGATCCAGGCCGGCACCGGTTCGGCCGGCAGCCTGATCCCGCCACACGAACACCACACCATCCGCAACGCCAGCGATACCGACATCGCGGTCAGCGTGCACGTCTACCAGCGCGAGATGACCCGCTGCAACGTGTTCGAACCGGAACGCGGCGAGTGGTACGTACGGCACCCGCGCGAACTGTCCCTCGACCAACCCGCCGTCGCCGACCATTAGGCGGCTGACCCACTAGCCGTGGCGTCTCGATTACCGCATACTTGGCGGCTGGCCGAAGTGGCGGAATCGGTAGACGCAGCGGACTCAAAATCCGCCGCCCTTAAAAGCGTGTGGGTTCGAGTCCCACCTTCGGCACCAAGCAGTTACGCAAGCTTCTTCATCCTGCTTCTACGCTCGGCGCAACGCCGTTACGCGATCGAGCGAATCTAACGGCGCTCCATACGCTCCTTCTGCCACTCCGCGAAGCTGGTGATCCCGCATTCCATGCTGGGAACGTCGCCGATGTATTCGCGCAGCTCGGCAAGTTCCGCACGCAAGGCCGCAACTTCTGCGCGCAGGGCAGCCAACTCCTCGGCCAGTGGCTTGTCGTCTTCGGACATAGGCATCCTCGCACGAGCCGACGCGGCTCTGATCGCGATATCGTGGCGCGGATGCGGCAAGTCAACGCCGGGCTGCACACCTTGGCCCGCCGCGCTCAGAGATCCCTGGCCACGCGGAAACCCACGCGCCCACTGCGGGTATCGGCCGGCACGCCCTGCCGGTACGACGAACGGTCCTGCTCGGGTGCGCTGCCCCACGAGCCGCCGCGGATCACGCGATCGCTGCAGCCGGGGTTGATCCACGCGCTGCCATCGGTGGGCGCGCGCATGTAGTTGTCGTGCCAGCAATCGGCGACCCACTCCGACACATTGCCGCTCATGTCGTACAGCCCGAACGGGTTGGGCATGAAGCTCGCTACCGGCGCCGGGCCCCAGTAGCCGTCGGTGTAGCCTTGGAAGGCGTTGGCCCAGCTGCGGTGCGCGGGCGAGCGATCACCGCTGCCGGTAAGGTTCTCGACCTTTTGCCTGGGCGTCCCGTTGCCCCACCAGTAGGTCGTGGTGGTTCCGGCACGTTCCGCGTATTCGTACTCGGCTTCGGTCGGCAGGCGGTAATGCTTGCCGGTGTGTCTGGCCAGCCACTCCACGAAAGCGTGGGCGTCGTTCCAGGAAACATTGACCACCGGATCGTTGTCCCTGGCGCGCTGTCCCGCGTAGTCGTCCTGCCAGTCCACGCCCGCCCGCGTCTGCATCCGCCCGTTGGCCTCGTCGTACACCGAAGCGCCGCCCAGCCGGTCGGAATCCGGCACGTAGCCCGAGTTCTGCACGAACGCGCGGAATTCGGCGACGGTGACCTCCGCACGCGCCACCGCAAAACCCTTGGCGATGGTCACTTCGTGCTGGGGCTGCTCGGCGCTGGTCTGCGAACGGCTGCGTTGCGGTGCGCCCATCAGGAAGCTGCCGCGCGGGATCACCACCATTGCGGGCGCCTGCCCGACGATGTCCAGGAAGTGGTCGGTGAACACCTGGCCGGGATGGAAGCTCGCGTACTCGCGTGCATTCTGCACCTTGGCGAGGAACGCGTCGGTGGATGCACCAAGCGTGCCGGCCTGTGCAGCGAGTTTTCCCGCCAGTTCGAGGTTGCCGGCATCCAGCGCGGACTCGGCCTGCGTCAGCAGGTTGTCGGCGCGTCCCGTGCGCATTGCCGCGATGCGTGCACGCGTTTCCGCCAGCCCGGGCGACGACGGCAGGATGGCCTCGGCGTCGGCCAGCGCCGACTCGGCCTTGGCGTCGTCATTCTGCGCGGCGGCGGTCAGGGCGCGATCCAGCGCCGCCTGCTGCACGCGCTGCAGGCCTTGTCTTGCCACCACGTTTTCCGGATCGAGCGCCAGCACCTTGCGATACACCGCCAGCGCGGTGTCCTCGCCGGGTCCTTCCAGCTTGCCCTTCTGGATCAGGTCGGACGCCTGCTCCAGCAAGGGCTGGACCTTGCCCGCAGCGTCGATGCGCGCGGCCAGGGGCGCGATGTCCTCGCCGCCGCCGGGCAACTGCTTCAAGGCATTCAGGCTGGCGCGCGCGGCATCGGCATCGCCGCTCGCCAGCGATTGCTGCACGTTGGCGACCAGGCGTGCGTGCAGCAACGACACCGCACGCTTGACCTGCGTGTCGTCCGGCGCCTGCTCCGTGGCCTCCAGCACCAGCGACAGCGCGCTGCCCTTCCCGGGGCCGATCAGGTTGCCGTCGCGCGCGGCGCGCCCGGCCTCGGACAGCAGGTCCGCGACCTTGCCCTTGCCCGCGTGGCCACTGCCGAACGTGCCTTCACGTGCGCGTGCGGCGATCACTGCCGTAGGCGCGAGTGAAATCGGCGGCCCGGCGTTGAGCTCGGATTCGGCCGGCGTCAGGCTGTGCGGCTTGACCCCGGCCGCGATCGGTGCGCTCGACACCGCGGCGGAATGCGACTTCAAGATCGCCGGTTCCACCTTCAACGCCGCCGGGAAAAACCGGTACACCAGCGCGAACACCAGCAACAGCACGCCGACGGCACCGCCGATCGCGTGCTGGCGTGTGAGGGATTGCGGTTTCGGCATGCGGGCGCGGCGGCAGGCTGTTATCGTTGGCTGTTCACGATAGCAAACCCAATCCGAATGGAACACCAGTGCAGGAACCAGATTGCATGAGCGCGGCCTGGATCGACCATGGCAATGCCCTGTCGCCACCGCGCGCCCGCGAGCCGGTCGGACTCGATACCGAGTTCATGCGCCGCAACACGTTTTTTCCGAAGTTGGCGCTGGTGCAGGCCGCGCACACCGGGGATTGCTGGCTGATCGATCCGTTGGCCTACGACACCAGCGGCGACCTGCGCGCGCTGGTTTCCGATCGCCCTTGCGTGATGCACAGCGCCAGCGAGGATCTGGAAGCGCTGGCACCGCTGCTTGGCGACACCGTGTTCGAGCTGTTCGACACCCAGGTCGCAGCCGCACTGTGCGGCATGGGTCCGGGGCTCAGCTACCAGAAACTGGTGGCGACGCTGCTGGGCATCGACATCCCCAAGGATGAAACCCGTTCCGACTGGCTGCAGCGCCCGCTCACGGCGCGCCAGCTCGACTATGCCGAGCAGGACGTCGCCCACCTCGCTGCCCTGCACGACACGCTGTCGGCGGATCTGCAGCGGCGCGGACGCACCCGGTGGCACGCCGAGGACTGTGCGCGCATGGTCGAGCGCACTCGCCGCAACCAGACCCAGGCCGATCCGCAACCACAACGCGCTTTCGCCGGCGCCGCGGATTGGCCGCCCGAAGCGCAGATACGCCTGAAGCGTGCGCTGCAATGGCGCGACGCCACCGCGCGCAAGCTCGATCGGCCGCGCCCCTGGATCCTCGATGACGCCCACGCGCTGGCGCTCGCGCAGCAACCTGCCCGGACCCCGCAGGAACTGTTCGAACGCGTACAGGGCCAGCGCGCGCTGCGCGGACCCCAACGCAACGAATTGTTCGCCCTGTTGCAGGAACCGGTGACACCCGAAGAGTTGGCCGATCTTGCGCCCATTCCGCCCGCGCCGAAGGGCGAAGCCAAGCGCGCGGTCGATGCGATGCGAGGCGTGGTGCAAAACGTCGCTGCCAGGCTCGACCTGCCTGCAGGCCTGCTTTGCCCGCGCCGCCTGATCGAGGAGCTGGCGGTGACCCGCAGCTGGCCCGCGGGTCTCGAAGGCTGGCGCCGATCCCTGCTGGAAGCCGAGCTGGCGCCGCTGGTGCCGGGCTGAATCCACCAGCCCATGCACGGCATCGAAACGCTTGGCTACCGATCACGGACCGGCTAACATACGCGGCTCTCTGGCGCGCAATGCGCCGACGCGGCGGCTCCGGCAATCCGGACGGCACGCCCAAAGACAACTCAATGTGGGGCTGTAGCTCAGCTGGGAGAGCGCTGCGTTCGCAATGCAGAGGTCAGGAGTTCGATCCTCCTCAGCTCCACCACCCTTCAAAAAAACCAACCGCTCCCGGTTGGTTTTGCGTCTGAGCTCTCGATCGTGCGCCAGATGCGTGCGAAGCCCGGTGACTGGTGGATCAATGGTGCCGAGACGTGCAGCCAACCGCCTCCATGCTTCGTGGCTTCACGCTCACGGCTTTGCCGGCACCAGCGCCTTCCACCCACTGCCGGGATGCTCGCGCAGCGCGCGCACGGCTTCCCAAGTGGCGTGGCTGCGCCAACCCTGGGCCGCAAGCTGCAAATCCCACAGGGCAATACCGGCGCCCAGTGCCTGCACCTCGCGCAGGTGCGTGATCGCGTCATTGGAACCGGCCGGCCTGCCCCAATGATCGACGTCGGTCGGCAAGCCCATCACGATCTGGTCGGGGCGGAAGCCGGCCTTGAGCCCCCACGCCAGTTGCCAGCTGTACTTGAAGATGTGCGCGCCGTG
The DNA here is from genome assembly GCA_018241365.1 of Pseudomonadota bacterium. Taxonomy (GTDB): domain Bacteria; phylum Pseudomonadota; class Gammaproteobacteria; order Xanthomonadales; family Rhodanobacteraceae; genus 66-474. The sequence goes on along the minus strand of JAFEDX010000191.1, from coordinate 78,981 downwards.
TTCGCAGACGGGTTTGCCGGGTGGCGTGAAGGTTTCCTCGCTGGCTTCGTAAAGGTCGGCGTAACCCATGCTGTGGATGGCATCGACCTTGCCGCGCCAGTCGGCCCACCAGCTCATGTTGGGCGCGTTGAAGCACGGGCTGTGGAACGAATCGACCGTCAGCAGCTTGTGCTCCGCGTGCAGGGCCCTGGAGAGCTCATCCACGAAGGCCGCGAACGCCGCACGGTCGCTGTCGAAGAAGCCATCGCCTTCGAGATCGATGTCGATCCCGTCCAGCTTGTATTTGCGTACTTCCGCGACCAGCGCGCGCACGAAATCCGTGCGCTGGTCCTTGAACGCGCGCCGCGCAAGATCCCAATTCCAGACCTTGGTCGTCTCGGAATTGTTGTACACGGTCAACAGCACCTTGATGTGTCGCGCATGCGCCCAGTTGCGGACACGCGCAATGGCAGCCGGACCCACTGGGGTACCGCTGCCATCGACAGGCGCCAGCACGAGGCCGCGACCATTCGCACTCGGGTTCCAGAATTGCAGTCCGATCCGGGTCAGGCCCTTGCCAATCGCAGGGTCGGCATCCAGCGCCTGCATCGAAGCATCGATCCCATAGGCCGGAACCCAGCCCATCACGGGCGGGATATCTTTCACTCCCGCGGCCTGTGCGGCGAAGGCAACACCCGCGCCCAAGGCGAAAACCGACAGAAAGCCGGCCACTGCGCGCATGCAGGCTTCGATGCGTGGCATCACGGCATGTTTCCGGATCGACGTGCGAAGGTCACTCAGCGGACTATGCTAACCGACGCGCACTTTCCGTGCGCGGCAAAAATCGGGAGGGAATCAGCGATCCCTGTGCACGATGCTGCGCGCCATCCAGCGCAACGATTCGGCGGCATCGCCGAACGGTTCCAGCGCTGCCAGCGCGTCGGCGTACAGCGCATCTGCGCGCTGCTTGGCGTGTTCGAGGCCCATCAACGACGGATAGGTCGCCTTGCCGCGCACGGCATCGGCGCCCTGGGTCTTGCCGGTCAAGGCCTGGTCGCCTTCCACGTCCAGCACGTCATCCTTGATCTGGAACGCCAGCCCCGTGTTTTCGGCGAAACGATCCAGCGCATCGCGCGTCGCCTGCGGCAAGCCAGGCACCGTGCAGCACGGCATCAACACGGCGGCGCGTATCAGTTTGCCGGTCTTGTCGCGATCCAGGGCCTCGAGGTCGGCGGCCGTCAGCTGTTTGCCCTCCGATTCCAGATCGACGGCCTGCCCGCCGGTCATGCCAAGCGAGCCGGATGCAGCCGCCAGGATCGCGACCATGCCCAGGCGCTCGGCGGCATCGCGCACACCGTCGCCGGCCAGGATTTCGAACGCACGCGTCTGCAGGGCATCGCCCGCGAGGATCGCCGTGGCGACGCCGAATGCCTTGTGGGTGGAAGGCTTGCCGCGGCGCAGCGCATCGTTGTCCATGGCCGGCAGGTCGTCGTGGACCAGCGAAAACGCGTGTACGCATTCCACCGCGCAGGCCGCATCGTCAAGGCGCCCGGCGGCGACGCCCAGCAGCTCGCCCGCCGCGTAGCACAGCAACGGACGCACGCGCTTGCCACCGCCCAGCACCGAGTAGCGCATCGCTGCGTGCAGCGCGGCGGGACGCGTGCCTTCCGCCGGCAGGCGTGCTTCCAGCGCGCGTTCGACGCGTTTGCGGTAATCGGCCACACGTTCGGAGAAAGACATGCGGGAGTTTCCTGGAACGGCCGGCGCCGCGAATCACGCGCGAGCCTAGCGAGGCGCGGCCGCGCGTGTCAAAACGGCCGACACGCGACTTCCACCTGATCTTCACGCAAAATAGCTAGGATCAACTGGCCGGGCGGAAAGGCTCCGAAGGAGAAACTGGATGACGACCCAAGCTGCCGCACGCACACCGCGGCATGCCGCCGAGGCGTACCAGGACTTGATACTGCCGGAGGTCTCGCGCACGTTTGCGCTGACGATCCCGCAACTGGAACCGCGCCTGCGCGCGGTGATCGCCAACGCCTACCTGTTGTGCCGGATCGCCGACACCATCGAGGACGAGCAGGCGCTGGCACCCGACGTGAAGCAGGAGTTCCACGACCGTTTCACCCGCGTGGTTGCGTCCACCGAGGATCCGCATTCGTTCGCGCGTGACCTTGCGCCGCTGCTGCGCGGCAACACGCTGGCAGCCGAACGCGACCTGGTCGTACACACCGCCTCGATCATCGAAGTCACCGACGGGTTCAACCTGGCCCAGCGCGAGTCGCTGGCGCGCTGCATCCGCACCATGTGCACGGGAATGCCGAGCTTCGAACGCCGCGCCAGCACCGCCGGCCTCGCCGACCTGCGCGAGATGGATCGCTACTGCTACTACGTCGCCGGCGTCGTCGGCCAGACCCTCACCGACCTGTTCTGCGACTATTCGCCGCAGATCGCCGAGCAGCGCGCCGCCATGTCGCGGCTGGACGTGTCGTTCGGCCAGGGCCTGCAGATGACCAACATCCTCAAGGACTTCTGGGAAGACCGCGATCGCGGCGTGTGCTGGATGCCGCACGACCTGTTCGCGCGCGCCGGGGTCGACCTGGGTGCGATACGTCGCACCGACGTCCCGGCCGCATTCGGCAAGGCCTATGCGCAGTTGATCGGCATCGCGCACAGCCATTTGCGCAACGCACTGGACTACACCCTGCTGATCCCCGAAAAGGAAGCCGGCATCCGCCGTTTCTGCCTGATCGCGCTGGGCCTCGCGATGCGTACCTTGGCGTCGATCCTGGCCAAGCCCGACTTCACCGCCGGCGCGCAAGTGAAGGTGTCGCGCAAGGTGGTCAAGAAGATCGTGATCGTCTCGCGGCTGTTCGCCGGCTACAGCCGTGTGCTGCAACGCTGGTTCGGCCGTCTTGCGGAAGACCTGCCGCTGCAGGCGCTCGCCGACGATTGGCACGGCCTGCTGCCCGATCCGCGCGCCGCATGGCCTCGCAACGACGCCTGCGGCCCGGCCCACGCAATGCCGCTGAAGTAGCCCATGACTTCCGACGCCGGCCTGTCGCACCCCCGCGCCACCACGGCTGGTGATGGACACGCGCGTGGCCGGCTCACCGCGGCGATCGACGCGGCGCGTGCGCGCATCCTGGCGCACCAGCACGCCGACGGCTACTGGCAGTACGAGCTCGAAGCCGACTGCACGATCCCGGCCGAATACATATTGATGCTGCACTACCTCGGCGAATCCGACCGCCTGCTGGAAGCACGCCTCGCCCACCACCTGCGCGACCACCAGTGCCGTGACGGCGGCTGGCCGCTGTATCCGGGCGGCGCGCTGGACGTGAGCTGCAGCGTGAAGTGCTACTACGCGCTGAAGCTGGCCGGTGACCGGACCGATGCCCCGCACATGCGGCGCGCGCGCGCCGCGATCCTCGCCCGCGGCGGCGCCGCGCGCAGCAACGTGTTCACCCGCATCACGCTGGCCCTGTTCGGCGAATTGCCGTGGCGCGGCGTGCCCTATCTGCCGGTCGAGATCGTGTTGCTGCCGCGCTGGTTCCCGTTCAACCTCGCGAAGGTGTCGTACTGGTCGCGCACCGTGATGGTGCCACTGTCGGTGCTGACCACGCTGAAGCCGCGCGCGATCAACCCGGGCAGCGTCCACATCGACGAACTGTTCGTGACGCCACCCGCGCAGGAGAGACACTATTTCCATCCCCGCTCGCTGTTGAACCACGTGCTGTTCATCGGCGAGGAAATCGTCCGCCACTGCGAATGGCTGATCCCGCAACGCCTGCGCCGGCGGGCGCTGCAACATGCCGAGGCCTGGATCCTTGCGCACCGCAACGGCGACGGCGGCCTCGGTGCGATTTTCCCGGCGATGGTCAACGCCTACGAAGCGCTGGCGCTGCTCGGCTATCCGCCCGAACACCCCGCGCGCGCCGAAACCCGCAAGGCCATCGACGACCTGCTGGTGGTGCGCGGCGACGACGCATGGTGCCAGCCGTGCGTGTCGCCGGTATGGGATACCGGCCTCGCCTGCCTTGCGATGCAGGAAGATCCGGACGCGCCCGCCGACGCCACGCAACGCGCCCTCGACTGGCTGGTGGCGCGGCAATTGCGTGATGAGCCCGGCGACTGGCGCAACTACCGCCCGGACCTTGCCGGCGGCGGCTGGGCGTTCCAGTTCAGGAACGACGCGTATCCCGATCTCGACGACACCGCGGTGGTCGCCCGCGCCCTGCACCAATCGCCGCAACGTGCACGGTTTCGGGACGCCGGCAATCGCGCAGTCGACTGGCTGGTCGGCATGCAATCCCGGAACGGCGGTTTTGCCGCATTCGATGCCGACAACGACCACCAGTGGCTGAACCAGATTCCGTTCGCCGACCACGGAGCCCTGCTCGACCCGCCGACCAGTGACGTCAGCGGGCGGGTGCTGACGCTGCTGGCACTGCTCGATCGCTCCAGCGATGGCAACGCACGCGATCGCGTGACACGTTTCCTCGTCGCCGAACAGACCCCCGAAGGCGCGTGGTTCGGGCGTTGGGGCACCAACTACATCTACGGCACCTGGTCGGTACTGGTGGCCCTGCGTGACTCCGGCATGGCCGCCGATGCGGCGCCCATCCAGCGCGCGGTGGCGTGGCTGAAGTCGGTGCAGCAAGCCGATGGCGGCTGGGGCGAGGGCAACGACAGTTATCTCGACCCCGGGCTGCGCGGCCGCGGCGCCCACAGCGGTCCCACGCAGACCGCGTGGGCGTTGCTGGCGTTGCTGCGCGCGGAAGAAGGCAGCAGTCCGGCGGTTTCGCGTGGCATCGACTACCTGCTCCGGACCCAACTCGAAGGCCGCTGGTATGACACCCGCTTCAACGCGCCAGGATTCCCGCGCGTGTTTTACCTGAGGTACCACGGTTACAGCCGCTACTTCCCCTATTGGGCGCTGGTGCGCTACCGCAATGCCCGCGCAGGCCAAATCCATTGACCACGCACCCCAGGATTGCGTCGGCCTGATCGTCGCCCTGCCCGCGGAAGCGCGCAGCATCGGCTTGCATGCCTCGCACGCCGGCACGTGCGTGCGCTGGCGGCATGGCTGGGCCGTGGTGTCCGGTATCGGCCCGCACAACGCGATGCGCGCGGCGGAGCGGCTGCTGGCCTGTGGCGTGACCCGGTTGGCCAACTGGGGCGTGGCGGGCGCGCTGGACCCGGCGCTGGCACCCGGCGACCTGCTGGTCCCCGATCGCGTGCTGTATTCGCAGGGCGACCCCGGATTTGCGATCGATCCGGCTGCAGGGATGCGGCTTGCCGCGGCCTTGGTCGGGACACTGACGGTGCGACGCGGCGCCCTGTGGTCTGCGCAACAACCGGTCGCATCGCCTGCCGACAAACAGGCGCTCGCGGCCAGCAGCGGCGCACTGGCGGTGGACATGGAAGCCGCGCCGATCGCGGCGATCGCGGCACGCGCGCACCTGCCATTCGTGGCGGTCAAGGCCATCTGCGACCCGGTGACGCGCGAAGTACCGGGGCGTATCGCCCAAGCGCTGGGCGACGGCGGGATTTCGTGGCGGATCCTCCTGGCCATCGTGCTTGGCGGCCCCGTGATCTGGCGCGCCACGCATGCCCTGTCGCATGATTTCGGGCAAGCCCGCCACGCGCTCGCAACCGCCGCGCGGTTGTCCGGCGCATGAACGCGCGCGTCCTTGTCAGCGGCGCCAATGGTTTCGTGGGCTCGGCCGTGGTGCGTGCATTGCTGCGCCATGGCTACCCGGTGCGCGCCCTGGTGCGCCCGTCCAGTGACATGGGCAACCTGGATGGGCTGGATGTCGACATCGCGCAAGGCGATCTGCGCGATCCAGCTTCCCTGGATCGCGCGCTGCAAGGCTGCGAAGGCCTGTTCCACGTCGCCGCCGACTACCGCCTGTGGGCGCCGAACCCGCACGAGATCCGCGTTTCCAACCTGCGCGGCACCCACAACATCCTGCTCGCCGCCCGGCGTTGCGGCATCAAACGCATCGTGCACACTTCCAGCGTGGCCACGCTCGGCCTGCACGCCGACGGCACGCCCGCCGATGAAACCACACCCGCACACCTCGCGGACATGATCGGCGAATACAAGCGTTCCAAGTTCCTCGCCGAGGCGCTGGCGCGCCGCTGCGCGAAGTCGAGCCAGAATATCGTGATCGTGAATCCGGCCGCACCGGTCGGTCCGCGCGACCGCAAGCCCACGCCGACCGGCCGCACCATCCTCGACGCCGCGCGCGGAAGAATGCCGGCGTATGTCGACACCGGCCTTTGCATCGTGCACGTGGACGACGTGGCTGAAGGTCACGTACTCGCCTACGAACGCGGACAAAGCGGCCGCCGCTACGTGCTGGGCGGTGAAAACATGAGCCTGCGCGCCATCCTGCAAACCGTCGCGGAAATCGCCGGCCGCCACGGTCCTTGGTTCAAACTGCCGCACGCCGCGGTGCTGCCGGCCGCGCACGCCGCCGAAGCGTGGGCGCGAATCAGCGGGCGTACGCCCACCCTCACCGTCGATGGCGTGCGGCTGGCCCGCCATCACATGTATTTCTCCAGCCAGCGTGCCGAAGCCGAACTTGGCTATCGCGCGCGCCCGGCGCGGGAAGCGCTGGCCGACGCAATACAATGGTTCGAGCAAAACGGATATCTTCGATGACCTCGCAACCCTTGCAGGCCACCTCGCTCGCACAACCCAACATCGCGCTGGTGAAATACTGGGGCAAGCGCAACGACGCACTCAACCTGCCCGCCGCGGGCTCGCTGTCGATCACGCTGGATGCGCTGCACACGCGCACGTCGGTACGCTTCGATTCCGCGCTCGACGCCGACGACATCGTGCTGAACGGTGAACGCGACGCCGCGCAGACGCGCAAGCTGGGCGCTTTCCTCGACCTGTTCCGCGCCCGGGCGAACGTGCCAACCCGCGCGCACGTGCAATCAAGCAACGATTTCCCGACCGGTGCGGGACTCGCCTCTTCGGCCTCCGGATTTGCGGCGCTGGCCGTGGCCATCAATCACGCGCTGGACCTGCAGATCACGCCCCGCGAATTGTCCACCTTCGCGCGGCGCGGCTCGGGCTCCGCCGCACGCTCGATCTTCGGCGGATTCGTCGAAATGGCCGCGGGTCGCAGCGAAGACGGCAGGGATGCGTTCGCGTCGCCCCTGCTGGAGGCTGCCGCGTGGCCGCTGCAGGTAGTGGTCGCGATCACCACCCGCGCGAAGAAGTCCATTGATTCACGCGAAGGCATGAACCACACGCGCGACACCTCGCCGTACTACCGCGACTGGATCGCCACCGCCAACGCCGATCTTGGCGACGCGCGCGCGGCAGTGCTGGCGCGCGATTTCGACAAGCTCGCTGCCCTTGGCGAAGCGAGTTGCCTCGCGATGCACGCGGTCATGCTGTCCGCGCGCCCGGGATTGATCTACTGGAATGCGGCAACGCTCGAATGCATCCAGTGCGTCCGCACCCTGCGCAGTGAAGGCACGGGCGTGTTCTTCACCATCGACGCCGGCCCGCAGGTGAAGGCGGTGTGCCTGCCCGAACATGCCGCGCGCGTGGCCGCCGCATTGCGCGCCGTGCCGGGCGTCGATGAGGCGCTGGTCAGCGGCCTCGGTGCGGGCGCGCGCGTGGACGAGGCCGCGAGCTGATGCGCATCCAGGCCAGCGCACCCGGCAAGCTGGTGCTGCTGGGCGAATACGCGGTGCTGGAAGGCGCACCCGCACTGGTATTGGCGGTGGATCGCCGCGCACACGTGACCTTGACGCCGACTCGCGGCGGCGCCTGGGAAATCGTGTCACCGACGCTGGCATTGGAAGCCCGCCTGCGCATTCGCAACGGCCATGCAGAGTGGATCGACGCCGCGCCTGCCCCGCTCGCGTGGATCGCCACCCTGTTTGGACCCATCGCCGGTGCTGGCGACTTGCCGCCCTGCCGCGTCGAACTGGACAGCGGCGCCTTCCACCTCGACCACTCCGGCGCGCCGGTCAAGCTGGGCCTCGGATCGAGCGCGGCGCTCACCGTCGCCCTGTTGGGCGCGTTGCACGCACTGGCGCAACGGCCGGCGCCGGCGCTGGACGAATGCGTGCGTGCACACCGTGAGGTCCAGCACGGCCGCGGCAGCGGCATCGACATCGCGGCTTCGCTGGCGGGTGGCCTGTCGCGCTTCCAGCTGGTCGCCGGACACACGCCATGCTGCGATCCCCTGACGCTACCCACTCCCCTGCACTGGCGCTGCGTGTTCAGCGGCAAGCCGGCCTCCACCGAAGCCATGCTGGCGACCGTCGCCGCGTGGCGCACGCGCGACCCCGCCGAATGCGCGCGCCGCATGCACGAACTCGCTACAATTTCTTCACGCGGTATTGACGCCGTTGCCAACCACGATGCCGCCGCCTTCCTGTCCAGTCTCCACGACTATGCGCAATCGCTCACCGGGCTCGGTGAGGCCAGCGGCGCGGATATCGCGAGCCGCGACCACCGTGCGCTCGCCGCGATCGCGGCGGATTGCGGCGTCGTGTACAAGAGCTGCGGTGCCGGTGGCGGTGACGTCGGCGTCACATTCAGCGTGGATGATGTCCGGTTGCGGGAGTTCGGCTCGCTTGCCATGTGCGCCGGCTATCCCGTGATCGGACTTGAAGCGGACCCCATGGGTCTGGATGTCGCGGCAAGCATTTGAGGCTTCGAGGAACCAAGATGGACCAGTCGAGATTGCCGGGTTTCTACAAATTGTCGGTGCTGGAGCGCGTCAACCTGGTGCGCGAGCGCGGCATGCTCTCGCGCGAGGATTTCCAGACGCTGCAGAGCGGCGCACACACGCTCACCGTCGCGCGCGCCGACAAGATGATCGAAAACGTGATCGGGGTGATGGGCCTGCCGCTCGGGCTCGGCCTCAACTTCCTGATCAACGGCAAGGACCACGTGGTGCCGCTGGTGGTCGAGGAACCCTCGATCGTCGCGGCGCTGTCATCGGCCGCCAAGCTGGTGCGCGCGGCAGGTGGCTTCACCACGCGCAGCACCGACCCGATCCTGATCGGCCAGGTGCAGATCGTTGACTGCGACAACTCGGCGGCCGCGCAAACCGCGCTGCTGCAGCGCAAGCAGGAAATCCTCAACCTCGCCAACAGCCTGCATCCCAAGATGGTCGCGCGCGGCGGCGGCGCCAAGGACATCGAGGTACGCATCCACCCGGCGGCCGACGGACGGCGCGACATGGTGGTGCTGCACCTGCTGGTGAATACCTGCGACGCGATGGGCGCCAACATGGTCAACACCATGTGCGAAGGCGTGGCCCCGCTGGTCGAAGGCATCACCGGCGGCAAGGTTTTCCTGCGGATTCTCTCGAACCTCACCGACCGCGCGCTGGTATGGGCCAAGACCGTGATCCCGACCGAACTGCTGGCCGGCAAGGGTTACGACGGCGAACAGGTGCGCGACGGCATCATCCTCGCGAACGACCTCGCGGTGTGCGACCCATACCGCGCCGCCACCCACAACAAGGGCATCATGAACGGCGTCGATGCGGTGGCGCTGGCGACCGGCAACGACTGGCGCGCACTGGAAGCCGCCGCACACGCTTACGCCGCGCGCGGCGCGCATTACAGCGCGCTGACGCGCTGGTACAAGGACGATCAGGGAAACCTCGTCGGCACCATCGAGATGCCGATGAAGGTTGGCACCGTCGGCGGCAACCTGCAATCCAACGCCACCGTTGCGCTGAACCTGCGCCTGCTGAATGTCGCATCAGCCCGTGAGCTTGCGGAGACCATGGGCGCCGTGGGCCTGGCGCAAAACTTCTCCGCGCTGCGCGCACTGGTTACCGATGGCATCCAGCAGGGCCACATGACCCTGCACGCACGCAGTGTCGCGGTCAGCGCCGGCGCTACGCCCGAGATTTTCGAAACCGTGGTCGAGCGCCTGCTCGACTCGGGCGAGATCAAGGTCTGGAAGGCCAAGGAAATCATCGCCGAAGTGCAGAACCAGGCCAAACCCGAAGCCAGGACCGTGGCGCAGGGTTTCGAGCCGGTCGACGAAGCCGAATACGCGACCGGCTACGGCAAGGCCATCCTGCTGGGCGAACACGCGGTGGTGTACGGCCGCCATGCAATCGCGGTGCCGGTGCCGATGGCCATCCGCGCGCGCGCCGAGGAATCGAAGGACGGTACGCAACTCATCATTCCGCGCTGGGGCGTCGAGTCGCGCCTGCATCCCGGGACCAAGCATCCGGGTTCGTTCCTGCAGTCGCTGGAACTGATCCTGCAGCGCCTCGAACTCACCGATCGGCCGTTGCGCATCCAGGTGTATCCGAACCTGCCGCGCGCCAATGGACTTGGCGGTTCGGCCGCGCTTGCGGTCGCGGTGATCCGCGCGCTCGATCGCCACTGCGAACTCGGCCTGACCGACCAGCAGGTCTGCGAACTGTCGTACGAATGCGAACGCGTCGCGCACGGCACGCCATCCGGCATCGACAACACCGTCGCCACCTACGGCCAGCCGCTGCTGTTCCAGCGCGGCGAACCGCCGGCGATCGAACCGCTGCATTTCGCCAAGCCACTGCCGATGGTGATTGGCCTGTCCGGCGTCGAAAGCCTGACCGCGCGCACGGTGGGCCGCGTGCGTGAAGCCTGGCAACGCAACAAGGCGCTGTACGAGCGCATCTTCGACGAAATCGATTCGCTCGCGATGCAGGGCATCCGGGCACTGGACGCCTGGGATCTCGAACAGTTCGGCGAGCTGATGAATATCTGCCAGGGCCAGTTGAACGCGCTGCAGGTGTCGAGTTGGGAGCTGGAGGAAATGATCCAGGTCGCGCGCGCCAATGGCGCCGTAGGCGCCAAGCTCACCGGTGGTGGTGGCGGCGGCGCGATGATCGCGCTGTGCCCGGACGACCCCGGCCGCGTGGTGCGGGCGCTGCAACAAGCCGGCTACCAGGCGATGGGAGCCAACCTTGGCTGACCGCACCGACCAACGCGGAGGAGATCACCGGGTCGTGTCGTTCGACTCCGAACGGCTGATCCTGGTGGATGCAGCCGACCGCGAGATTGGCCATGCCAGCAAGGCCGATGCGCACGCGGGCAAGGGCATCCTGCACCGCGCGTTCTCACTGTTCGTGTTCAACGGTGCCGGCGAGCTGTTGTTGCAGCAACGCGCACCCGGCAAGCCGCTGTGGCCGGGCTATTGGGCCAACAGTTGTTGCAGCCATCCGCGTGCCGGCGAAAACATGGACATCGCGACCCAGCGGCGTCTCGGCGAAGAACTCGGGTTCACCTGCCCGCTCGAATACCTGTACAAGTTCCAGTACCACGCCGAATTCGGCGACGCCGGATCGGAAACCGAGCTGTGCTGGGTGTATGTCGGCGTTTCCGACGCGCCGGTGCAGGTCAACCCCACCGAAATCGCGGCGTGGCGCTACGTCGCACCCGATGCGCTCGATCGCGAAATTGCCGAATCGCCCGACCACTTCACGCCCTGGCTGAAGCTGGAATGGCAACGCCTGCGCAGCGACTTCGCCGATCGCCTGCCCCATCCCGGCGTGATACCGCACATCGCAAGACAAGACTCGCTCGCGGCCGATTGACCGCGGTATCTTGCGGCCCGGATCAGCTACGGGAGCGGCATGCGTGGCACACTCGCACGTGAGCCCCTGAACCATCTGGCACGGCAGGCCTCAACGCCACGTTGACACATGCCGGTCCACCATCGTCGACAGGCCCACCTGCAGGCGCTCGTCCGCAGGTCAACACCGGGCGCTGCGGCGCCACGAGGAGGCAATGATGTCGATTCCTGTCCGCCAACAACTCAAGGTGGCCCTGTACATCCTCAAGCAGCGGATGCGCGGCGTGCACCGCTACCCGTTGACGCTGATGCTGGAACCCTTGTTCCAGTGCAACCTGGCCTGCCCCGGCTGCGGCAAGATCGACTACGACGCCGACACGCTGAAGGAACGCATGTCGGTCGAGGAATGCCTCGCGGCCGTCGATGAATGTGGTGCGCCGATGGTGTCGCTGGCCGGCGGCGAACCGCTGGTCCACAAGGACGTGAAGGCGATCGTCGATGGCATCATCGCGCGCGGCAAGTACCTGTACCTGTGCTCCAACGCGATCCTGCTGGAGAAGAAACTCGACCTGTTCACGCCGTCCGACCACCTCACGTTCTCGATCCACCTGGACGGCATGCGCGAGCGCCACGACGAAAGCGTGGGCCGCGCAGGCGTGTTCGACATCGCGACTGCGGCGATCCGCGAAGCAAAGCGCCGCGGCTTCCGGGTCAACATCAACACCACCCTGTTCCAGACGGCCAAGCCGGACGAGGTCGCGGAATTCTTCAGCTGGGCCACCAACGACCTGAAAGTCGATGGCATCACCTTCTCGCCCGGGTTTGCCTACGAGCACGCGCCCAAGCAGGACGTGTTCATGGGCCGGCGCGAATCCAAGGACCTGATGCGCAAGATCTTCACCAACCGCAAAGTCAATCATCGCAAGTGGGCGCTGTCGCAATCCAGCCTGTTCATCGACTTCGTGTGCGGCAACCAGGGTTACCAGTGCAGCGCCTGGAGCATGCCCTGTCGCAACGTGTTTGGCTGGCAAAAGCCGTGCTACCTGCTGGTGGACGAAGGCTACGTCGCCACGTTCAAGGAGCTGATTGAGGACACCGACTGGAACGCCTACGGCGTAGGGCGTAATCCGAAGTGCGCCAACTGCATGGCGCATTGCGGCTTCGAGGGCACCGCGGCCGACGACGCGATCCGGCATCCGCTGAAAGCGTTGTGGGCGAGCCTGCGTGGGCCCAAGCTGACCGGACCGTACGCGGCCGATCCGCCGCTCCTGTACGACACTGCGCCCAAGCCGGCGCCGGACTTTCACCCCCACAGCAATCTTCCGATCGCGCATTTCGGCGGCATCCAGCATTGAGGGCCCGCGGGGACCGCGGCAATGGCCATGCTGATCCTCGCCGCCCTCTCATTGGCCAGCTGGGCGGGTTTGCTGCTGGCGCCGTGGGCTGCGTGGCTGTGCCGTGAACGGCTGGAACCCGATCCGGCGCGTGCAACACCCCAGCCGGATTGCACGGTCCTGATCCCGGCCCGCAATGAAGCCGAAGTGCTCGGCGAAACGCTGCGCGCGTTGGCGGTCACGGCACCGGGCGCCCCCGTCATCGTCATCGACGATCAATCCGGCGATGGAACCGCTGGCGTCGCACGCGACCACGGACTGCCCAACCTCCGCGTGATCGCCGGCACGCCTCCGCCGGATGGATGGACAGGCAAGCTATGGGCGCTGCAGCAAGGCCTCGATCACGCGACCACGCCAAGCGTGCTGCTGCTGGATGCCGACATCCGGCTTGCCCCCGGCATGCTGGCTGCGCTGCAACGCAAAGCCGACGAGGGTTGTGCACTGGTGTCGGTGTGTGCGGAGCCGCACTGGAGCGGTATTGCCGCCCGCTGGCTGCTGCCGGCGTTCGTGTATTTCTTCAAGTTGCTGTACCCGTTCGCGCTGGCCAACCGCGAGGGTTCGCGCATTGCGGCGGCGGCCGGCGGCGTGGTCCTGATCGACCGCGCGGCGCTGCTCGAAACGGGCGGCTTTGCCGCGTGGCGAGGTGCCATCATCGACGACTGCACGCTGGCGGTGCACATGAAGCGCGCCGGTCATCGCTGCTTCATCGGCTTGACCCACGGCGCGGGCAGTTTGCGCCACGCCGGGTTCCGCGAGATCGCGCACATGATCGCGCGCAGTGCATTCGTGCAGTTGCGCGAATCCGTGCCGCTGACCCTGGCGGCATCGCTGCTGCTGATCGTGGCATTCTGGATACCCGTCCTCGCCATCGCATCCGGAATGGGCACACCGGCGCGCGTGCTGGGCATGCTGGCATTCCTGCTGATGCTGGCCTGCTACCTGCCGACGCTGATGTATTACCGGCGCAACCCGCTGGCTGCGCTGTTGCTGCCGTTGGCGGCAACGTTTTTCCTGATGGCAACGTGGTACTCGGCGTGGCGGGCGCTCGCCGGCACGCGCTCGGTGTGGAAGGGCCGGCACTACCCGCGCAAGGCCACGTGAATGCAACGCCACGCCGTCCCGGTACTGCCAACCACGCGGTCGCGCCATTGGTTGCCCGATGCCGGATTGGACGCGCACCCGGCCGGAAGCTGGCTGCTGGAGATGGGGTTCGACCTGTGGATCCGGGCGTTCTACCGGCGCGACATCGCGTTCCCACCCGGCTTCCACGTCGGGCCGGGCACGCTGATAGCTTCCAACCACCAGCGCGACGTCGATGGCCCCATGCTCGGCACGATCCTGGTGCAGCGACGCGGCCTGCGGTTCCAATGGCCCCTGCCATTCTTCGCGACGCGCGAAGACCTGTTCCGGCCCGGCATCCTGTCGCGCTTGACCGTGCACTGGCCGCGGCCGCTGTCGGCCTTGCTCGGGCACCTGTCGCTCGCATGGTTCTTCCCGCTGGGGCGCGCCGAACCCATGCGTCGCGTACGCGAATTCACGCTGGGCGAAACCCTGCGTGCCCTGTGCGATGCCGGTTGCGAAAGCATGCAATGCGCGACCCTGCTCAACCCGCGCGGGTTGCGTGAACTCGGTGGCGGCGGAAACGCATCGTTGGGCGACTGCATTGCACGCGCGCCGGTCGAGACCCTGGAAGCGTGGTGGGGCCTGCGCCGCCTGACCCTGCCCGCATTCGAGCGCCTCGCACCGGCATTCCGCGACGCCATCGCCGCACAACTCGCGCACTTCGTGCAACGCCTGGAGCATGGCCGCTGCGTGTATTTCGCACCCGAGGGCACCATCTCGATGGACGGCCATTTCGGGCGCACCCGCGCCGGCTTCTTCCGATTGTGCCGCGCCACCTCGACGCCGCCGTGGATCCAGCCGATGTCGCTGAGTTACGACAGCCTCGCGGCCGGGCGCACGCGGGTGGTGGTGCGCATCGGCCCGCGCCTGCGCGCCGATCCGTCGCTGGACCGGCGCGCATTCGATGCCGCGTTGCGCCATCTGATCCTCTCGCATGAGCCGATCACGCCCAGCCACCTGCTCGCGCATTACCTGCTGCACGGCCCCTCGGCTTTCACGCGTGGCGAGCTCGTCGATTGGCTGACGCGTTGCCTCGCTCAACTGCGGGCGGACGGCGCGTCGCTCGATCCGCTGTGGGCGCGGCAACCGTTGGCGCAAACCGTTGTGCAACGCCTGCACTGGCTCGCACGCAAGCGCCTGGTCGCGAACGAAGACAAACGTTTCCAGGTTACCTGCCCACGCAACGCGGCACCGGGCTGGGAGTCGCCCGCGAACATCGTGCGGTATCTCGACAACCGCCTCGCCGACCTCGCGCCTGGCTTGCCGTCATGCTGAAGCTGCTGACGCGCGCACGCGTGCTGCTGAAACCCACCGTGATCCTGCCGGTGTTGCTGGCGGTCGCCTTGCTGGTATTCGCCTTCAGCCTCGGTGACGTGCACCAGGTGATGGTGCGGGTCGGGCGCCTGCCCGCGCACGTGTTGTGGCTCGCGCTCGCGGCTGCAGCGTGCTACCTCGCATGCAAGGCGGCACAACTGAAACTGATGCTCACGCAGATCGACGTGCAGATCCCCGCGCGCCCGTTCTGGCTCGCGTTCGCGGTGGGGGAACTGACCGTGACCTTGCCGCTCGGCATGTTCTCGCAAAACTGGGTGCTGTCGGCGTCGCGGCGCATCCACATCGGCCGCAGCTCGGCCGCCACGGTGATGATGGTGCTTGCGGAAGTTGCGGTGGTGTTCCTGTTCCTCGCAGTGACCGGGGTGTCCGGAATGCCGGCCACACGCCCGCTGGCGGTGGTGGTACTGGTGGCCACCGGGGTACTGCTGACCGTCCTGGTGCTGTTCGAACACCGTGCACGCGCGCACGTGACGCGCCTGCGGCACCGCTGGGCGCGCCGCGGCGCCGAGGCCGCGCTGGAAATGCTGCGTGGGCTGCGCAAGCTGTCCACGCCGGTGATGCTGGCGATCAGCGTCGTGCTGGCCGCCGTATACCTTGGCGCCTTGACGTATGCGTTCTGGATCATCGGCCGCGGCATGGACGCGCACCACCTCGATTACCTGACCGCCGCGACAATCTACATGTTCTCGCTGGCGATCATCCTGGTCGGGGCCGGGCTGTTCAGCCAGATCGGCACGGTCGAGCTGCTGGGCATGCTGGCCGCGCATGCGGCGGGTATCGACTACACCGACGGACTGGCCCTGATGCTGGGCTTCCGCATCGTCTGGACCGCCTGCATCTGGCTGCTGTGCCTGCCGACCGTCGCGCTGCTGTGGCGCGAAATACCTTCGCAACGCACGCGTGATTCAGTCGATCACGGCAAGGAAATTCCGCGTTGACGCCGACACATCCATGCGCGGAATGCCGTGCTCGGCGCGTGCCCGTTCGAGATCGCGCGGAATGTCCAGGTGTTTCTGCTCGACCGACCACACATGCCCGCGCTCGCGGTGGAAGCGTGCGAGATATTCCTGCTCGCTCTGCCCCGGCGTCGCCACGAACAAGGCCTTGCGGCCCAGCCCGGCCAGTTCCATCAGCGTGGTGTAACCCGAGCGCGTCATCACCAGTTGGGCGCGATTGAGCATTTCGGCCTGTCGTTGGCGATCGAGGTAGCCATACACCGTCGCGCCCGACACTTCGCGGCATTCGCCGTCGTCCTTAGGCCGGCCGAGCGTCACCACGATCCTGCCGGACAAGGACGGCAGCGCTTCCAGCACCAGTTCTTCCAGCAGGCCGCGTTGCGGCTCGATACCGGAAACCGAAAAGAACACGTCGATGTCCTGCGCCACGTCCATGCGTGGCACGCTCGACAGCGGCCCGATGTAAACCAGCCGCCCGGCGCCCCAGTCGAATACCGGGTCGTGCCCCAGCCAACCCGACAATCCGCCGCCCTCCTCGACGTCGGGTATCAACACCTTGGTGAAACCCTTCAACAAATCGCGCTGGCCGCGCTCGACGATCCGTTCGGTGAAGCCGCTGAAGAACGGCACGCGCTGGTGGATCGAATGGAAGATGCAGTAACTCGGCACCACGGCCGACCACACCCCGAGCCGGCTGTCGGAGACCACGCAATCGAGCTTGCGCTCACGCACCAGTTTTTCGGTCAAGCGGTGCTCACGCCGGTAACCCGCCAGCACCCACGGCATCGCTGCCGTCATGCGCAGGTAGAAGATCGCCGGATAGCGGCTGAACGGCGCAGGCGTGTCGCGGAACGGATAGAACTCGCAGGTGTCGCCCAGTTCCGCGCGCAACAGGTGCAGGCCCGGCCCCGGCGCCATCAACACGATCACGGAATCGCCGCGCTCGATCAGCGCACGGATCAGGCCGAGGCTGCGGGTGGCGTGCCCGAGACCCCAGTGATAGACACCGTAGAGGATTCGTCGCCCCATCCGTGCATCCTTGGCCGCGTGGCGGCATCAGCGATGCGAGGATGCTGGCAGGCTTGCCGTCTAGGGCGCGCGAAGAACGCACGGAGTCCGGGCGAATCCGCCCGGACTCCGTGCGTTCTTCCGCAAGAGCCGGTCAGCCTTTCGGAGCCGGCCCTTTTACCGCGGTGACGAAGTCGTTCGGGCGCAAATCATCCTTGAACACCGTCTGGATCTGCGCGGCCGTCATGGCCATGTACTTCCGCGCGGCGATCGCGTTGGCATCCAGCGGCTTGCCTTGCAGCGACAGGCTCAGGAAGTTGCGGGCGATCGAATTGAAGCTGGACTCGCCCAGCGCCACCTCGCGCAACGCCTTGCCCTTGGCCGCGTGCAGCTCGGCGTCGGTGACCGGCGTCGCCTGCATCTGCCTGACGTCACGCATCACCAGTGCGCGCGCCTGCGCCACCTTGTCGGGGTCGCAGCCGTAGTTGACGTTGAAGGTGCCGCGATGCTTCTGCAGGCCGACGCTGCTGTACACGCCATACACGAGACCGGCTTTCACCCGCAGGTCCTGCATCAGGTGCGCATCAAAGCCGCCGCCAAGGATCTGGCTGCCGAGGTCCATCGCAAACCGGTCGGGACTGTTCTCGTCCATCGGAATGGTTTCCGACAGGGTGACCGAATCCTGCACCGCCGAGGAATCCGGGGTGTGGAACTCGCTGGCCTTGTTGGCGGGCACCGCCGGATAGTGCGTATCGGGCTTGGCGCCAACATCGTTCCAGCCACCGAACGTGGCTTCGGCCACCTTGCGTGCATCGGCCGGGGTGACATCGCCGACGATCACGATGGTGGTCATGTCGGGGCGGAAGGTTTGCGTGTAGTACGTCTGGACGTCGGCCAGGGTCAAGCCGTCGATCGATTTCGGCGTCGCGTAGCGCAGCACCGGATCGCTCGCGGGATACAGCGCCTCCTGCATGTGGTGGCCGTTGAGGAACGCTGGCGTCTCGATCTGCCCGGCCGCCGCGCCCGCCTGGTTGCGCTGCATCACCGCAAACGCCTGCGCCGGCATGTTCGGGTGCAGTTCGTTGTCCGCCAGCAACTGCATGCCCTTGGCGAAATTCGCCGACGGCACCATCAGCGAAAAGCTGGAACCCGCGCTTTCATGCGCGCTCAAGGCATCCAGCGCGGCCTGGAACTGCAGGCGGTTCATGCCGGAAGTGCCGAAGTTGAACAACGAGTTCAACACGCCCGCCACGCCCTCCTGGCCCTTGGGCGCCTGCATGTCCTGGTTGGTCTGGATCTGGCCGAACACTTCCACGGTCTTGCTGACCGATTCCGGCTGCACGATCACGCGCAAACCGTTGGCCAGCGTGAACGAAGTCGGGTTGGTCTTGAGGTCAGGCAATGTCAACCTGGCGAAATCGGCCTGGGCCCAATCGGGCAATTTCACTGCCCCGCCCGGCTTGCCGCCGAAACTCTCGGCGCCGCCGAAGCCCTTGCCCGAGGCGGGCTTGCCGGACGAGGTAGGCGTCAGGATCGCGGTCATCGCATGCTCGGGCACGAGGATGCGCTTGGCCAACGCGTTCACTTCTTCCGGTGTCACCGCCGCGATCGCCGCACGGACATCATCGGGCGACGAACCGTCACGGAATGCCAGCGCTTCCGACCACGCATTCGCCAGGCCCGACACCGAATTCTTCTTGTACTCAAGGTCGGCAATGGCCTTGCTCTTGGCGGCTTCCACCAGGTCGGCGGGCACGCCCTTGGAAGCAGCCTCGGCGATGATCGCGCGCATGTCGGCCAGCACCTTCTGCGCATCGCCCCCCTTGGGAAACGCCGCCTGTGCGAAGGCGATGCCGGCATGCGGCATGAACCCGCCACCAAAACCGCCGAACAGCGCCTGGCCGTTCAGACCCATCTCGAACAGCTTGCCGCGCTTGGAACCCAGCGCGTCGGACAACACCAGCGCGGTGGCGTAATCCTGGTCACGCAGGCCCGGCATGCGCCAGGCAATCGCCGTCACCCCGACCGGGAAATCGGACGGCAGGTTGACGGTCTTCGCGGTCATCGGCTTGAAGTCGAACGCCGGTCGCGCCGGCAGCGTCTTCTTCGGAATTTCGCCGAACAGTGTCTTTACCTGCGCAAGCGTCGTGGCTGGATCGACGTCGCCCGCAATCACCAGGATCGCGTTGTTGGGGGCGTACCAGGTGTCGTGGAATTTCTTCAGGTCCGCCGCGGTGGTCTTGTCGAACGACGGCCGCGTGCCGAGCGCATCGTGTGCGTAAGGCGTACCCGCGAACATGTGCGCGAACAACTGCTCTTCGAACTTGTAACCCGGGTTGGAATTGTCGGCCGAGACTTCCTGCTCGATCGCGCCGCGCTCCTTGCTCCAGTCGGCCTGGGTCATGTCGGTGCCACGCATGCGGATCGCCGCCACGTGCAGCGCCACGTTCAAATCCTGCGCCGGCACCGTGAAGTAGTACTGGGTCACGCCGTGGGTGGTATCGGCGTTGAAGCTGCCGCCCATGTCCGATGCAATCGCCAGCAACTGATCCTTGCTGAGGCCGGGGCTGCCACGGAACATCATGTGCTCGACCGCGTGCGCGGTGCCGGGGAACCCGGCCGGCACTTCGTCGGAACCGACGAGGTAATTCATCTCGGTGGTGACCACCGGCGCCAGCGTGTCGCGCACGATCACCACGCGCAGGCCGTTGTCCAGCGTCGCCCGCGTCACGTTGGCCTCGTTCGATTGCGCCAACGCAGTACCCGCGTACGCCGTCCCGAGCAACAACGCCATCGCCGCCGCCAAAACCTTCACTTGCCGTTTCATGTGAACCTCCATGATTGAAACATCAGTGACCACCACGGGCACTCATCGCCCATGGCCATGCCGTTCGGGAATCCCGCACGCAACAAGGCGCCACCCATCGGGTGGTGTACGGGATGAACCTGGGCCTGTCGCGAAACGCGACCGTCAGACCGGGGCTCCACAACCACGCGCCGACTCACACCGCATGGACGTGACCCTCAACCTGACGAGCATTGCAGGCGAAAGTTTCGCGAACCTTTCAGACCGCGGTGGCAGGCTTCGCTGCAACGCTGGCCTGCGCCACCGGCGCGCGCCGCGACATCCACAGCAGCACGAGGCCGACGATGATCAACGGGATCGACTGCACCTGGCCCATGGTCAGCCAGCCGGTGTGCAGGAGGTAGCCAAGCTGCGCGTCGGGTTCGCGGATGAACTCCACCGCGAAGCGGAAGCAGCCGTACAGCAAGGCGAACAATCCGGAAACCGCATAACGGTGCCGTGGTTTGATCGAAAAGACCCACAACACGGTGAACAGCACCACGCCTTCCAGCAGGAACTCGTACAGCTCGGAAGGCTGGCGCGCGTATGCGTCCAGCACACCGCTCGGATACAGCGCGTGCAGTTCGGCCACCGACATGCCGGAAAACTTCGGGTTGTCCTGCAGGGCGTGCGGATAAATCATCGCCCACGGCAGCGTGCTGAGCTTGCCCCACAGCTCGCCGTTGATGAAGTTGCCGATGCGGCCGAGGCCGAGCCCGATCGGCACCAGCGGCGCGACGAAATCGACCACGTCGAAATAGTGCTGCACGCGCGCTCGCTGTTTCCACCACCACCACAGGCTCGCGGCCAACACGCCCAGCAGGCCGCCGTGGAACGACATCCCGCCATCCCAGACCTTGAAGATCTGCAGCGGGTCGGTCCAGATCCAGTTGATCGGCTGGTACGTCAGCATGTACCAGAGGCGCCCGCCGACGATGATGCCGAGCATGCAGTAGAACGCGAGGTCGAGGAACGCATCGCGATCGACCGCGAGACGCCCCTTGCGCCGGCGATATTCGCCAAGCGCCAGGCCGCCGAGGAACCCGCCGAGGTACATCAGCCCGTACCAGCGCACCCCGAACGAGAAGATGTGGAAGGCAACGGGATCGATGTCGACGAAGAATGGATGGGTCATGGCCAGCCAATACCACTGCGAAGCGCGAATTATGCAGGGGCAAGCGTGCCTGCGACCAGATAGCGATTGATTCGGTCGCAAGCGCGGTCGCCTGCACGCAGGCTCCTACAGCGGCGGTTTCTGTAGGAGCGGGCGCGCCCGCGACCTAAGCCTTCTTGACCAAGAACGACGCCTTCTGGTCGCCAGCGCGCAACCGCCTACGCGGGAAGCACCCGGCAGATGAAACCCTTGAGGTAATCGGTTTCGGGAATCGCCGGATGCACCGGATGGTCGGGCGCCTGCTGCAGTTGCTGCAGCACCTGCACGCTGCGATCGAGGTGCCGTGCGCCTTTCTGCACGGCATCCAGCAGCCCCACGCGAGGCATGTGGTACGAACACGAACAGGTAACGAGGATGCCGTCCTTGCTGAGCACCTGCATCGCGAGTTCGTTGATGCGGCGATAGGCGAGCGCGCCTTCCTTCAGATCCTTCCTGCGCTTGACGAACGCCGGCGGGTCGAGGATTACCACGTCGAAATGTTCGCGTGCTTCGCGCAGGGCCTTCAAATACTCGAATGCATCCGCACGCTCGGCGCGTACGCGTTCGAGAAAACCATTGCGCTGTGCGTTCTCACCAATCATTTTCACAGCCGCCGCCGAAGCATCCACACACACGGCTTCCCGCGCACCCATCGCCGCGGCACGCAGTCCCCACGCGCCGAGGTAGGCAAACATGTCCAGCACGCGCTTGCCCTTCACGAACGGCGCCAGCGCATCGCGATTGGCACGCTGGTCATAGAACCATCCGGTCTTCTGGCCACCGATCGCGTCCACCGCGAATTCGACGCCGCCCTCGCGCACGCGCAGCGGCCCCGGCGGATCGCCGAAACCAATGTCGGCATAAGTCATCAGGCCTTCCAGCTCGCGGATGCCGGCGTCGTTCTTCCAGATCAGCGCGCGCGGTTTCACGACCTTCTGCACCGCGGCTTCGACCTGCGGTTTCAAGCGCTCGATGCCCGCGGTGGTCGCCTGCGCCACGATCACATCGTCGAAGCGGTCCAGCGTCAGCCCCGGCACGCCATCGGATTCGCCATACAGCAGCCGGTAGAACGGCTCGTCGTGCAGGCGCTCGCGCAGCGCCAGCGCCACCTGCAAGCGATGTGTCAGCAACGACGCATCCAGCGGATGCTCAATGCCGCGCGCCACCAGGCGCGCGCAGATCAACGAATGCGGATTGACGTAGCCGACGCCAAGCGGCTTGCCGCGCGCATCCACGACCACGCAGGCCTCACCCGCCTCGAATGAGTTCAGGGGTGAGCGCGCGACATCGACTTCGTTGGCGAACACCCACACATGACCGGCACGCAGGCGCGCATCCTCGCCACGCTTCAGATACAGCGCAGGATATTCAACGGCTTCGCTCATGGAACGCTCCGGCAGGCAACGGGAAAACATAGCGAGCGCCTTGCGCGCAGGCAACCCGTCCGGGCATCCCGCGCGCGATGCGCGCTACCATGCACGACTGGGGCTGGCCAATCAAGGGAGACTGTCATGCGTTGCATACGTATTCGCGCACTGCTGTGCCTGGTGACTTTGCTGGTGTCCGCAACAGCCGCAGCCGCGGAATTGCCTATCTCCGATTTCGTCAAGCATCCGACCCTGACGAACCCCGTGATTTCGCCAGACGGGAAGTATCTGGCCGTCGTCATCAACGAAAACACCGACAGCACCGACGCGAACTTCCAGCTCGCGGTGCTGCAGCTGCCGGACTTGAAGCCGATCAGCCGCCTCGACATGGCGCTTCACTACATGCCCTACAACGTGCATTGGGTGAGCAACACGCGGTTGATCATGGGTCTCGCGCGTGAAACCGGCACCCTGGTCGCGCCTTCCGCAACCGGCGACATCATCGCCGTCGACTACGATGGCTCGCACAAGAAGACGCTGTACAGCCTGACGCACCGCGGCGGCACGTTCAGCGGCGTCAACTCACTGGATATTCCGCAGGGTTTCCCATCCATCGCGGGCACGCCCAGGCAGCCGAACGGTCACTTCTACCTCAATCTCAGCCGCATGCCGGAGGGTGCCAACGGCGAAATCTGGCAGTACGGCAAGTCCGGACTGTACGACGTCGATGGCGACAGCGGCCACGCCACGTTGATCGGCGAGATCGAGCATGGCGGCATGTCGTTGCTGCCCTACCACGATGTCGCCCGCATTGCGTCGGGTGCCGATACCCAGATGAACACCGTCGCGTTCTACAGCACCGACGGCAAGAACTGGCAGCGCATGCCGGATAGCACGGTCGGCAAGGTGTTCGAGCCCATGTCCATCAGCCGTGACGGCAAGCACCTGTACGCCCTGTCCAGCATGGATGGAGGCCCGAACCAGCTGATCGAATGCGATCTCGATGGCAGCCAGCGCACGGTGCTGGCCTCGGATCCGTTCTCGTCCGTCACCGACGTGATGTGGAACCCCGTCGACGACACGCCGATTGCGGCCGTGTTCGCCGCTGGCGGCAGGCCCAGGGTCCAGTTCATCGCCGACGGAACCTACGCGGAAATCATGCAGGCACTGGCCAAGGGCCAACCCAACGCGTTTGTCTCGATGGATGGCGCCAGCACCGATGGCAATACCTTGCTGGTCAGCGTGCGCAGTGATCGCAACCCGGGGGCCTACGCACTGTTCGACAAGACCGCGATGAATGCGCGACCGCTGTACCAGGTGCTGCCGTGGATCAAACCCGACCAGATGCCCCAGCGCATGTCGGTACATTTCAAGAATCGCGACGGCACCGAATTGGCTGGATTCCTTACCCTGCCGCTCGATCAGGACAAGCATCTGCCGCTGGTATTGATTCCGCATGGCGGCCCGATCGGGCCCAACGACAGCTGGTTCTACGATCCGTGGTCGGCGTTGCTGGCCAATCGCGGCTACGCGACACTGCAAATCAACTACCGCGGCTCTGGCGAACGCGGCTACAACTTCCAGCGTTCGGGATACAAGCAATTCAATTCCGGAATCCAGGACGACCTGATCGACGGCGTGAAGTGGGCCGTCGCGCAAGGCTACGCCGACCCGAACCGCGTCTGCGTGTTCGGTGCCAGCTTCGGCGGCTACTCCTCGCTGATGCAACCGATCGTGGCGCCCGGACTCTACAAGTGCGCGATCGATTACGCCGGCGTGTACGACTGGCGGATCGGCATGGACAAGAGTGACACCCGCCGGTTCGCGGGTGGGCGCGTGTATTTCAAGGAAGCCATCGGCAGCCGCGAGGACGCCTACAACATGTCGCCCGTCAGCATGATGGACAAGTTCAACGTGCCCGTCCTGATCGCACACGGCAAGGACGACCCCCGCGTGCCTTTCCAGAACGCCACCGACCTGCGCTCGTACCTCGACAAGGCGGGCAAGCCTTACGAATGGCTGGCCGAGCCCAAGGAACTGCACGGCTTCCAGAGCGAAAAGCACAACGAGGAATTGTGGAACATGATCCTGCCGTTCCTCGCCAGGTACATCGGCCCCGGCAACGCGGCCGCGGCACCCGCAACATCGAAATAGTATTCGCTTGCACCAGTGCACCGGAAAAGCCCGGCCACGCCGGGCTTTTGCCTGCCCGCCCTCGCGCTAGCATGAACGGCCGTGCCCAATCGCCTTGCCACCGCCAGCAGCCCCTACCTGCGCATGCACGCGGGCAATCCCGTGGACTGGCAGCCATGGGACGACGTCGCGCTGCAGCACGCGCGCGCAACCGATACCCCCATCCTGCTCTCGATCGGCTACAGCGCCTGCCACTGGTGCCACGTGATGGCACACGAGTGCTTCGAAAACCCCGGCATCGCCGCCGCGATGAACCGCGGGTTCGTCAACATCAAGCTTGATCGGGAAGAGCGCCCTGACATCGATCGTATCTATCAACTCGCGCACCAGGCGATGAGCGGACGCGGCGGCGGCTGGCCGCTGACGGCATTCCTCGATCCCCAGACACTGTCGCCCTTCTACATCGGCACCTACTTTCCACCAGTGCCACGGCATGGGCTGCCCGGTTTCCCCGAGGTACTGCAACGGGTACGCGACTATTTCGACCAGCACCACGACGAATTGCGCGAACATGCCGAAGCCCTGCGCGGCTGGCTGCAACACGCCGAAGCCGCCGGTGGTGCCGCGATTCCGGATCGCGGCACGCCGGACGCCCAGGCGCTGCAACAGATCGCGGCACGCTTTGATACCGATCACGGCGGCAGCCGCGGCGCACCCAAGTTTCCGCGCGCGACCGAGCTGGAATGGCTGCTCGACCAACGCGGCGACGCCAGCGCACGCGAGATGGCGGATCTCACGCTGGCCAGGATGGCCAGCCGTGGGCTGCAGGATCATCTCGGCGGTGGCTTCTTCCGTTACTGCGTGGACGTCGACTGGACCATTCCGCACTTCGAGAAGATGTTGTACGACAACGCGCAGTTGTTGCCGGCCTACGCACGCATTGCCGCATCCGCATCAACCAACACTGCCTCGCGCACCCTCTGCATGGAGGCCACGCACGGTATCGTGGACTGGCTGGCACACGACATGACGGCGCCGAACGGCGCGTTTTACAGCGCAATCAGCGCCGACAGCGATGGTGGAGAAGGCCGCTTCTACCTGTGGACGCGCGAACAACTGCGCGCCGCCTTGCCCGAGGCCAGCGTGTCGCTGGCCGAGGAAGCCTTCGGATTCGATCGCCCCCCGAACTTCGAAGGCAAGGTCTGGCACCTGCTGCGCGTTGCGCCGCTCGACAATCTCGCGTGGCAACTTGGCCGCCCCGCCGGAGCGGTCAGGATCGAATACGCCAGGGTACATCGGACGCTGTTCGACCTGCGCGAAAAACGCAACCACCCTTTGCGCGACGACAAGATCCTCACCGGATGGAATGCACTCGCGATTTCCGGGCTGGCGCGCAGCGCGCGGCTGCTCGGCGACGCCCGCTGCGCCCGCATGGCGATGCATGCACTCGCCGCCTTGCGCGGGATGGCATGGATCGACGGCGAGCTTTACGCCAATGCTGCCGCGCCCGCGGCACGCATCCCTGGCTTCCTCGACGACCATGCGTTCCTGCTGGGCGCCCTGCTCGAAACCATGCAGATCGCGTTCAACCTGCGCGACCTCGACTGGGCGATTGCGCTCGCCGATGCGATGCTCGCGAAATTCGAGGATCGCGAGGACGGCGGTTTCTGGTTCAGCACCGTGCAACACGCGACCCCGCTGGCGCGCAGCCGCGGCTGGGCCGATGATGCCATGCCCAACGGCAACGGCGTTGCGATACGCGCGTTGCTACGTCTGGGACATCTGGTCGGCGACAGCCGTTATCTCGATGCCGCGGAACGCGGCCTGCGCGCAGCCTCCGCAGCGTTGCGACAGTACCCCGAGGCCTGCTGCAGCGTGTTGCAGGCATTGCGCGAATTCCAGCATCCACGCACGCAGGTCGTGGTGCGCTGCGGGCAAGCGCAGGCCGCAAGCTGGCAAGCGGCATTGCGCACCGCACGTCGCGACATCGCAGACGAAACGCTGGATGCGTATTGCATTCCTTCGGAACTCGCCTCGCTGCCCGGCGTGCTGGCCGCACGCAAACCGCACGGCAGCGACGGCACCGCTTACATCTGCGCAGGGTTGACCTGCCTAGCGCCCATCACATCGCCGGATCGCCTGGCCGAAGCGTTGCGCGCCATACGAACTGACTGACGCCGCCTACAGGACGATTGGTTCATCCGGCAATTCATTGCGCCGGCCGGGACCGGGCGGCAGGTAGAGTTCGAGCAGGTTGTGGGTGGCCTCGATGCCGGCCAGCACGCCTTCCTTCCACTGTTCCTTGCGGAACTGCTCGACCATGAAACCGACGATACGATCCCACGAGCCTGCCGGAACGCGCGCCGCCACCCCGCGATCGGGAATGATCTCGATGGTGTAATCGCCGAGCAGCACGTAGATCAGCACGCCGGTGCGCCGTTCGGTATCCCAGACCTTCAGATCGGCGAACACGCTCTCCGCGCGTTCGCGCACGCGGCGGCCGCCAATCAAATAACGTGCCGGCAAGCGCGCTTCGACGGCAAAACAGATTTCGCCGTCGTGCCTGGCTTCGCCCGCTGCGATCGCCGCCTGGATTTCCTGCATGGCATCAGGCGGAAACGCCCGGCTGGCGGGCGCATGGAACCAATGTCGCAACCAGCGCGTCGCATCCATCACCAGCTCCCCGAAGCACCGCCGCCGCCGGTCGAGCCGCCGCCACCGGAAAAACCTCCGCCCCCACCGCCGAATCCGCCGCCACCGAAGCCGCCTCCGCCAAACCCGCCCCAGCCTCCTCCCCATCCGCCGGAACCACCGCGCCGCGCGAAACTTCCGCCTGCTCCTCCGGCAAAGCCGACCAGCAAGCCCAGCACCCCGAACACAACGCCGAACAGCCAGAGGCCGCTGAACAGCCACGACAGGCCACCGGCGGCGGCGGCCACGAGTCCCGCGCGCGGCGTCCGCGGCACCCAGGCAAAAAAGCCGCGCGCCCAGAACAACGCGAAGCCCGCAACCAGCAAGCCGGTGAACCAATCCTGCCCGTGCACGATGCCCCCATTGCTGCGCTGCGGCCCCTGCAACGGTGGCGGCAGCGGTTCGCCGTCAATCAATTTGGTCAACGCACCGATCGCATCGTTCAAGCCGCCGTAGAAATCGCCGACCCTGAACTTCGGCGACAGGTATTCGCGGATGATGCGGGAGGCGGCGGCATCCGGGATCGCGCCTTCCAGTCCATATCCCGTTTCAATCATCGCGCGATGGTCGTCCTTGGCCACCACCACCAGCACGCCATCATCGACGCCCTTGCGCCCGATCTTCCACTGGTCGAACACGCGGGTGGCGTAATCGGCAATGTCGTCGGGCTGCGTGCTCGGCAGCATCAGCACCACGATCTGCGCGCCCTTGCGTTGCTCCAGCGCCGCGAGCTGTGAATCGAGCTGCTGCGTCTGCTGCGGCGTGAGCGTGCCGGTAAGATCCGTGACCCGCGCCTTCAGTGCGGGTACCGCAACATCGGCACGCGCAATGCCGGAGCAGGCAAACAGACACATCGCGAGGGCAGCGAATTTGCCGAATATGCCTGCCATCAAGCGCACATTCCCCTCTCCCTTCGGGAGAGGGTGGCCGACTACGGCCGACCGGATCAGCCGTGAACGGCGCCAGCCGGCCCGGAGGGCGAATGCCGTGGATGGCGCGAGCAAGGCCGGGTGAGGGTACGCGCCAGCGCTGGGTTTATGAGCGAACACGGACCCTCACCCCTGCCCCTCTCCCGAAGGGAGAGGGGAACAGCATCTGGTTCATGCGTACATTCATCAATGCGCGCTCGCTGCCGGCGCAGGCGCAGTTGGAGCCGTGGGCGGCGCTGGCGGGACCGGCGCGCTGCCGAAATCGACCTTTGGCGCAGTCGAGATCGCGGCCTCGTTTTCCACCGTGAAGTTCGGTTTCACCTGGTAACCAAACATCTTCGCGGTCAGGTTCACCGGGAAACCCCTGATATAGCTGTTGTAGTCCTGCACCGCCTGCACGTAACGGTTGCGCGCCACGGTGATGCGGTTTTCGGTGCCCTCGAGCTGCGCCTGCAGGTTCTGGAACAAGCCGTCGGCTTTCAGGTTCGGATAGTTCTCCGAAACCGCCATCAGGCGTGTCAGCGCGCTGGACAACTCACCTTGCGCCGCCTGGTATTTCGCCAGCGACGCCGCATCGTCGGCGTTGACCGTGACCTGTCCTACCTTCGAACGCGCCTCGGTGACCTCGCGGAAGACCTGTTCCTCGTGCGCGGCGTAACCCTTCACCGTTGCCACCAGGTTCGGCACCAGGTCGGCACGCCGCTGGTACTGGTTGAGCACTTCCGACCAGGCCGCCTTGACCGCTTCATCCTTGGTCTGGATCTGGTTGTAGCCGCAGCCGGACAACAGGCCGCAGGCAAGCAAGACGGCGAAGCCCGTGAACAACAGCTTCAAGGTGCGCATGACGGAGTTTCCGTGAGGGGCCGATGTGCGGATTGCAGCATGCGCCGTGCCCGCGCGCAATGCCACGGGTTCGCAGGAGCGGGCGCGCTCGCGACCACGAAGCTTGCGGCCATGGATGGGTCTTGGTCGCCCGCACTCAGGCTCCTACGACAGCCTCGCGCCCAGGATCACGATCCAGATCACCAGCACGTTGAGCATCAGCAGGAATACCGCTGCCGAGCCCATATCCTTGACGCGTCCGGCGATCGGGTTGTGTTCGGGCCATAGTTTGTCGGCCAGCGCCTCGATGCCCGAATTCAACAGTTCCGCTGCCGGCACCGGCAGCAGCGACCCCGCCAGCAAGGCTTTTTCGAGCGCGCCGTCGCCCAGCCATAACCCGATCGGGAACAGGATCACCAGCAGGATCACTTCGAGCCGGAACGAAGCTTCCACGCACCAACCCGCACGCAATCCCTTGAGCGACCAGATCAACGCCGCCCAGATCTGGCGCGGTCCACGATTGACGTTGCTGGGCATGCCAGGTTTTCCCCTGCGAGCAGATGAGTCCCCACGGCCATTCCGGCACTTGCCAGCGACCGCGACCGCCCGCGAGCATACGATGACTTGACGAACGCCGCGAGCCTCGCGGCCAAGGACATCGCATGCGGAGATCCCGCCGCTGGTTGCCGCTGATCCTGCTGATCCCTTTCGTGGCGTTGTTGTGGCCGCCGTTCTACAACCGCATCGACCCCACGATCGCAGGGTTGCCGTTCTTCTATGCGTGGCAATTCGCCTGGATCGCGATCACGGCGGTGCTGACCTGGATTGTGTTTCGCGGGCGGCGCGCATGAGTGGCGCGAAGCTGGACTGGACCGCACTTGGCGTGTTCGTGTTTTTCTTCGCGCTGGTCACGGTGCTGGGTTTCGTCGCCGCGCGTTGGCGCCGCGGCGACCTCTCGCAACTGCACGAATGGGGTCTGGGCGGACGCCGCTTCGGCGCCTTCGTCACCTGGTTCCTCTTGGGTGGCGACCTTTACACCGCGTACACCCTGATCGCGGTGCCGGCGCTGGTGTACGCCGTCGGCGCCTACGGTTTCTTCGCGATGCCCTACACCGTGTTCGTATATCCGATCGTGTTCCTGACCATGCCGCGTCTGTGGAACGTATGCCGCAAGCACGGCTGGATCACCAGCGCGGATTTTGTCGAGGGCCGCTATGGCAGCCGCGGTCTCGCCTTGGCGGTGGCGATCACCGGCGTGCTGGCGACGATGCCCTACATCGCGTTGCAACTGGTGGGACTCGAAGTGGTCTTCGAAGCGATGGGCTTTGGCGCACTGGGAATCGGCAAGGAAACACCGCTCCTGATCGCCTTCGTGATCCTCGCGCTGTACACGTATTCCAGCGGCCTGCGCGCACCGGCGCTGATCGCCTTCATCAAGGACGCCATGCTGTACATCACCGTGATCGCAGCCGTCGTCATCATCCCAATCAAGCTGGGCGGCTACGGTGCGGTGTTCGCCGCGGCCGAAAAAGCATTCGCGGCCAAGGGCGGCGACACCGGCGTGATCCTGAAGCCCGACCAGTACTGGCCGTTCGCGACGCTGGCGCTGGGCTCCGCGTTCGCGCTGTTCCTGTACCCGCATGCGACCACCGCAACGCTGTCCGCCAACGGTCCCGACACCATCCGCCGCAATGCAGTGTGGCTGCCCGCCTACAGCATTCTGCTGGGGCTGATCGCCCTGCTCGGCTACATGGCACTGGCCGCGCACATCGACGTGAAGAACGGTTCGATGGCCGTGCCCGCGTTGATCAACGCCAGCTTCCCGCCTTGGTTCGCGGGCTTCTGCTTTGCCGCGATCGCGCTGGGCGCGCTGGTGCCGGCCGCGATCATGTCGATCGGCGCGGCCAACCTTTTCACCCGCAACATCTGGCGTGCTTATGTCAATGATCGATTGACCGACGCACAGGAATCACGGATCGCCAAGAACGTTTCGCTGCTGGTGAAATTCGGCGCGCTCCTGGCAGTGCTGTACCTGCCGACGAAATTCGCGATTGACCTGCAACTGCTCGGCGGCATCTGGATGCTGCAGATTTTCCCGGCGGTGATCTGCGGCCTGTTCACGCGCTGGCTGCGCGCGCCGGCGTTGCTGCTCGGCTGGATCGCCGGCATGGCGTTGGGCAGCGCGCTCGCGTACCACCAGGGCCTGAAACCCGTGTATGCCGTCGGGTTCGGTGGCCAGCATTACGGCATCTACATCGGCCTGCTCGCGCTGGTGGCAAACTTCATCGTGGCGATCGTCGCCACGCCGGTCGCCGCGATGCTGCGACGCGAACCATTGCCGGATCGCACGCAAATCCACGACTACGAGGATGCGGTGCCCGATTGAGCACGCCTTGAACCCCGCGGGCCTATACCCCATCGCGACGAAGCGCATAATGGCGGCAATGCTAATTCTGTCCAAGGAGTTCACGATGCAACACGATTCAACCAACGCAGGGCTGCGCGGCAGCGCGGGAACTGCCGGGGAGGCATCCACCCAGGCCGGGCGCATGCGCGCGGCAGTGGCCCAGGCCGTCGCCGTCGCACCCGATTTCCTGCGCGGCAACATCGACGCCAACCGCATGGCCAACACCATGGTGTCGGCGGTGCGCCACTACGCCGAACAGGAACGGGCCGCGGGCGGCGATGGCAGGCCGCACGATGCTGAAGCCCAGGCCCTGCAGGGCGTGCTTGCCGAACTGATGGGGTGCGGCTCGGGATTCCTCGCCGGCCGTTGCGACGCCGCTTGCGTCGCCCGCACCATGACCCAGATGGTCCACGAGTTCGGCCCGCATTGACCAGCTGACGCACCGCGGCCAATCGGCGCCCGCGCGCAAGATCCGACTGGCTAAACGTCATCGAATCCTCTGCACGGATGCTCGTGCACCGACGTCCAGCCGCCGGGCGAAGCGTCGAATCGTTGCAGTGCAACCGCGGCGCCTGCGCGCGAGCTCAACGTTTCACGGTTTCAACCACCGGTCCGCCGTTCACCATGTCGAAGCTGAACTCGAACCACAGGCTGAAAGGCTTGGCCTCGCGCTTCAACTTGACCGGCATATCGCCACCACCGCTGTACTCCTCGAACACCAGCGGCGTGAAGGCCCAACCCTTCGCCGCCTCGCGCACCGCGTCTTCGAACTGCATGTGTCCTGCACCGGTGAACGAATCGGCAAGGATCACGACCTCGCTCACCTTGCCGTCACGGTCGAACACGAATTGCGCCTTTACCACCACTGGCGGCATGCCGGGCTTTGCGAGCGCCACGGGATGCACCGGCGGCGCGAAGTGGCCGATCATCGGCGCCGGAAGTTTCGCCGGCTGGCCAGGTTGCAGACTGTAGTGCGGCGCATCCGGCGGCGTGATCAGCTTCCAGCTGGTCTCGGGATTTGCGGTCGGTTTCAGCACGGTGCGTGTGCCACAAGCGGAAATCAGAACCGCGGCGAGGGCGAGCAAGACATTCGGCAGTCCGCTCCGACGCATGCAGTTCGTCTCGATGGTTGACGGGCTTCCCGCGTTCGATCACGGGGAGGCAGCGGTGGAAGATACCTGCTCACACTGGAACGGCGCTTTCGCCGCGTGCGCCTGCCCTTCGGGACAGGTGCCCGTGGGTTCAAGCGAGAAGATCACCGGAATCGTGATCCAGCCGCCGACCGATTTGCCATTCTTCTGGCCCGGAAGGAATTTCCAGCCTTCGGCCGCCGTGACGGCCGCCGCCTGCAACTCCGCCGACGAAGCAGTGGTCTTGGCGGCGTCGACATCCACCTTGGTGACGCTGCCCGCTGCATCGACCCGTACCCGCAACACCACCATGCCCTGCTCGCGGTTCCTCAACGCATCCACCGGGTATTTTGGCGGATTGCTGTTCTTGTAGGCGATGTCCACCGACGGTTGGGTACGCGCCGAAGAACCCGTGGCAGCATCCACCGGTGTTTGCCCACCGGCGATGAGCAAACCGCCCGTCAACAGTGCGGCAACAGCCATGAAGCCGGTACGACGACGAAACGCGCCTGGCGGAATGCGTGCAAGCATGGCGATCCTCTCCTTCAGTTGCGGCTCGGTGAGCCACGAAATCAATGCCGGCGCGGGCTGCACGGCAACACTGTCCAGCAGTGCGTGCGCGTAGCTCGTGGCGCGTCCGGGTAACGCACGCAACGATGCGGCATCACAGGCCAGCTCCTGATCCAGGCGAAAGCGCGGACGCGCCAGCCACACCAACGGATGGAACCACAACAGCACGCAGGCGATCTCCATCGAGAGGCTCCAACATGCATCGCCGCGCCTTGCGTGGGTGAGTTCGTGGCGCAGCACCAGTTCGCGCGTCGCGGCGTTGTCGAAACGTTCCGCGAAGTCTTCCGGCAGCAGGATCAGCGCGCGTGGGAGCGCCCACAGCACGGCGGGACCGGCGGCATGCATCCGTACGCGGCTCGGTTCGAGGCCCGGTGCAGCATCCGTCAGCCATGGCATCCAGTCGATCGGCACGCGCCGCACACCATGCCGCAAACGCAGGTAGTACACCGCCAGCCGCGCGAGGCCTGCCGCTGCGCCGGCCAACCACAACACGAGCAGCACGCGCACCCAGTCCAGCGTCACCGTCGCGTCCGCAGCAGCGACGGCATGCGATGTCACCACTATGGCCGGGAGCGACCACGCCGCGGCAGGCGCGAGGCCACGCGGCAGCAGCGGTGCGAATATCAGTGCCGCGGGCAACAGCCACAGGGTGAACGCCGGCCCCGCGCCGAACATTCGACGCGCGGGCCTGCGCAACAGCAACACCAATGCCAGCCCGATGGTCACCCACAGCAGCATCCGCAACCAGACCTCAGTCATGACGGCGCTCCTTTTTTTCCAGTTGGTCGACCAGCTTGCGAAGTTCGGCAATGTCCTTCGCACCCAGCTTTTCGTTGCGAGTGAAGTGCACCAGCAGCGGCGCAACGCGTCCGCCGAACACGCGATCCAGCAGGCTGCGGCTTTCCGCCGACTGCCACGCCTCGCGCGTCAGCACGGGCGAATACAGGAAACGCCGGCCGTCGCGCTCGGCGCGAACCGCGCGTTTGCGTATCAGGCGATTCAGCAGCGTGCGCACGGTGTTCTCATGCCAGCCGGTATCGGCATGCAATGCGGCCACGAGGTCTTCCGACCCCTGCGGCGCACGCTTCCACAACTGCTCCATCACCCGACTTTCGGCTTCGCTGATGGGCGGATTGATGGGTTTGCTCATGGTTCGGCAACTCAACGACAAACGTAGTTTGTGTGAACACTACACCTGTCGTTTTATTTGTCAAGCGACTGCATCGACCAACATGCGAAACGATCGTGTGTCAACGTGAACGGCTCCACCTGCATCGCAGGTTTGACGACGATCGGCGGTATCCGATTGATCCGGCAGGGCCTGGCCTTGGCCACTTCAGACTGCGCCCGGCTACCGCCCCTTGATCAACCGCGATATTGCACACCGCTCCAATCATGGCGCCAGTCGCAAGCGCTGCATCAAATCCTGGAATCTCGTGTCGCTGCGCAACGGGTCGAGTCGGGAATCGCCCTTCAGATAGGTCATCCACCCGGAGCGCTCGTCGTAGGCCTTGGACAAATACTCGAAGGCCTGGTCCTTCCAGCCCAGCCCGACGCAGACGATCGCGAAATCGTAGGCGGGCACATAACCCTGTTTCGCCCTGGCACCCAGCTCGTCATAGATGGCCCGCGCCTCGGCGGTCCTGCCGCAACGCCCATAGAGGTGCCCCAGCCCGGCCGTCGCGTAGGTAATGCTGCCGGCCAGCTTGACGGCCATCCGCAATGTCTCGACCGCTCGATCAACGTGCCCCAGTTGTTCCTCGGCCAAGCCGAGAAAATACCTGACGATGAACGTATCGGGGTGCATTTCCTCAGTCTTCGCGCACTGCTCGACCGCTTCTTCGAACTGGCGGGAGAACAGGTGGTGCCACGCCAGATGTGCGTTGGTCAGGTGATCGAGCGGGTCGAGCTCCAAGCAGCGCTTGCTTTCCTTGAGGGACTCATCGGTACGACCGAGGGCGACCAACAGATGCGAGTACCAGTGGTGGCATACGGAATAATTGGGATTCAGGTCGAAGGCAAGCTTGAAACGAGCCTCGGCGCCCTCCCAGTCCCATTCGTAGTTCGTCGTGCGATAAGCCAAGCTGGTGTGTGCCTCCACCAGGCGGCTGTCGAGTTCCAGCGCCTTGTCGGCAGCCTCAAGTGCCAGTGGCATGGCCTCCCTTGGGGGAACCACCCCACTCTCCCACGCCCCCAGACAGGTGTAGCAATCCGCGAGTCCGGCGCGTGCGCGGGCGTAATTCGGATCGCGGTCGATCGCCTGCTTGAAGTACTCCATGGCCTTCGCAAGGCCCGGGGGCCGCTGCGCCCAATGGAACCGACCCTTGAGATACAGGTTGTAGGTTTCGATATCGGCGGGCGCATCGGCAGCCCGCGCTTCTTTCCTGTCGAGCAACTTGAGCTTGAGGTGCTGCACGATGGCGGATGTAATCTCGTCCTGGATGGCGAACACATCCTCCATCTCGCGATCGTAGCGTTCGGACCAGAGCTGGAAACCGTTGCGCACGTCCACCAGCTGCACCGTCACGCGCACGCGATTCCCCGCCCGTCGCACGCTCCCTTCCAGGATATGCGCCACCCGCAGGCGCCGGGCGATTTCCTGCAGGTCTGTCGACCGTCCCTTGAAATAGAACGAGGAGCTGCGCGCCGCGACGTGCAGTTCCTCTACTTCGGTCAGCGCAGTGAGGATTTCTTCCGCGAGCCCTTCGCTGAAGTACTCGTTCTCCGGATCCCTGTTGAGATTCGCAAACGGCATCACGGCGAGCGACTTGTCCGGCACACCGGCCAACCACTGCGCCGATTCCGGCAGTGTAGACAAAGACCGAGCTACCGCACGGTCGCCGCCCTCCAGAATGCGGCGCACGCGCTCGACGAATTCCGGCGCCAGCTCGCCCCCGGATGCACGCGTCCACTGCACCTCCCGGAACCGGTCGGGCACGCGCGTATCGGTCTCTCGAATCCCGTCGACGACAATCGGCAGCAGGAACGGACGATCACTCGCCATGTGGTGGGAGCGGTCGACGGCCAGCTTCCACTCGAAGCGGAAATAACCTTCCGCACGCGCGCGCGAATGCGCAGAGATCAAGGCCACGAACAAGCTGCACCCGCGGATCCTGTCGCGGATCATCGCATCCCAGGAGTCGCCGCCACGGAGCTCGCTCTTGTCCAGCCACACTTCGATCCCGGCAGCGCGCAGTCCCGTGGCAACGCGCTCGGCCGCCGCAAAGTCTTCGGACGCGTAGCTCAGGAAGACGGCCTCGGACTCTCCGAACATACTCACTCCGGATCACCCACGGCGATCAGCTTATCCGATCGCCAACGTGCCACCAAGACAGCCCAGCGGACGGCTCCGCCGCCGTTTGACTCAAGCGCCAGGCCGCCTTCCGCCGCTCGCGCGTTCGCGGCCTTCGAGGTCGCGTTCGGTGAAGATTTCGGAGTAGCCGCATGCATCGAACAATCCGCGCACGGCCTGCCCTTGATCGAATCCGTGTTCGAGCAGCAGCCAGCCACCGGCGTGAAGGTGCGCACGCGCGTCACGCACGATGGTGCGGATGGCATCGAGTCCATCCGTGCCGGATGACAAGGCGGCGGGCGGCTCGAAGCGCAGATCACCCTGGCGCAGGTGCAGGTCGCCGACTGCGATATACGGCGGGTTGGAGACGATCAGGTCGAAGCGTGCAGCTGCCAGTGGCGCGCACCAGCTGCCTTGGCGGAATTCGACATTGCCGACGCCAAGCTGCGCTGCATTGTCGCGTGCCACCTGCAGCGCGGCATCGCTGATGTCGGTCAACAGCACATGCGCGTGTGGCCGCGCCTGCGCGATCGCCAACGCGATGGCACCGGAGCCGGTGCCGAGATCGGCCACAGCGTATTCCGCATCGGCAGGAATACGCCGCAGTGCCAGTTCGACCAGCAGCTCGGTTTCCGGACGCGGGATCAACACGTCGGGCGTGACTTCCAGTTCCAGATCGCGAAAGCCGCGCGTACCGACGAGATAGGCCACCGGTTCACCGCGTGCGCGGCGTCCGATCAATGCGTGATACGCCACCGTTTGCGCCGGATCAACCACGTCGTCCGCGTGCGCGACCAGCCACGCATCCGACACACCCAGCACGTGGCGCAACAGTAGCGCGGCTTCGCGCCGCGGTTCACCGCCGGAAATGGCGCGCGCACCTTCATCGAGCAGCGCACGCACCGTGGTCACTGGATCGATGCCGGGTTCTGGTGCGCCTTCAGGGCCGAGCACAACATGATCGACTCGTGGGTCTGTGCCAGCCCGCGCGGCAATCCCGGCACGTCAGCAAGCCGCGGTTTGAAGTAGGCTTCCACGCGTTGCGCCTCGGCATCCGAGCAGCCGCCGCCCGCCGCCAACCGTGGCAGGTAGCCGCCCGAGAACACCCCGGTGCGCGCGACGATCCTGTTGAAATTGGCGGTGAACCAGTTCCACAGGTCATCGCGCTCCGCCACGGTGTCGCGTTGGCCCATCAGCAGCATGCCCATTTCGCCAACCTTGACCTGAGGCGTCAGCGCAAAGTTGCGGACCACGTCCGCCTCGGCGCCTTGCGCATGGCCGAGCGCGTCGAGCATCGCGTTGCGACGGACCGGATCGGTGGTCTTCGGGATTGCCGCGATCAACTCATCGACCGCGGGCTTGCCGTTCTGCTCGACCGCGACCGCCAAGGCGATACGCAGCAGGTCCGGATTCGCGGCCAGCAGGTTCGGCAAACCGTCCTTGCCAATCTTGAGCGCCGCATCGCCCTGTTTGAGCAACGCCGCACGCACGGTTGGGAGCTTGAACTCCAGCCCCAGCGTGCTCGCCAGCGACGAGCGCATCAGCACGTCATCGGCCGACTCGCCCGCGCGCCGCTGGTAACCCAGCGCTTCGAGCCGCGGCAGATAGGCTTTCGTCACCGCACCGCGGATCGCGGCTTTCTGGGCATCCGTATGCGCTTCGTGGTCGTAGATCCACTCGACCGTGCCGAGTGGCGCCAACGCGACCTGCCGCACTTTCGACGGCGCCAGTTCGCGCATCGCCTCCAACACTTCGCCGGCATCGAGGGCGCCGCGCTGGAACGCGGCGCCGATGGCATCGGCATACACCAGTTGCTCGCCGTCATCGCGTTGCGCGATGACCTTGCTGAGTGCCACACGATCGGCCTTGGCCATCTCGAACCGGTAGTAGCCATTGCCATCCGCGTTCGGCATGTACCAAGCCGGGCACTGGCCGCCCGCGATTTTCATCGTGCCCGTCTTGTCGTCCAGCATCTGGCACTGCACGCCATTCGGGAAGCGCACGCACACCGGAACACCCCACAACTGGTCCGGTTTGCCGGTGGAACCGAGCGGCAGATAGCGGCTCTGCGCCAGTTCCAACACCGCGCCGCCCTTCGCGCCGCAATCGAGTCTGGTCGCAACCAGCGGCACGCCGTTCTGGTCGAGGAAGCTCTTGAATGCCTGCTTGAAGGCCTCACCCTTGCCTGCAGCCTTCGCAATCGCGTCCACCAGGTCATCGGCGTCGGCATTGCCAAAGGCATGTGCCTTGATGTACGCCTGCATGCCCTGCTGGAACACCTTGGGGCCGACGAAATTCTCGAACATGCCGATGACCGCGGCGCCCTTCTGGTAGGTGATGCCGTCGAATGCGGTCTGGATGTCGCCGTTGCCGGTGATCGGCTGGCGGATCATGCGTGCGCTGACCAGGCTGTCGCTGCGCATTGCGCCCTGCCCGCCCTCGATGCGCGCGAGGTGCGCGTGCCAGTCTGGATGGATCTCGCCCTCGATTTTCTGCTGCATCCAGGTGGCAAAGGCCTCGTTGAGCCAGATGTCGTTCCACCATCGTGTGGTAACGGTGTCGCCTGTCCACTGATGCGCCAGCTCGTGCGCCTCGACGTTGAAGGTGCTGCGCACCGCGTTCGGCGCGGAACCTTTTTCGAGCAGCAGCAGCCAGTCGCGGAAAGTGACGAGGCCCGGGTTCTCCATCGCGCCCGCCGAGAAATCCGGCAGCGCGGCGAGATCAAGCTTGCCAAACGGATAGCCGAAGCCGAAATAGGCCTCTTCGTGTTCGATGATGGCCGGCACCATCGCCAGCGCGCGCTGCATCTTGTCGCCGTTGCCCTTGGTGGCAATGCCGCGCACCGGCACGGGCTCGGCACGCCACGGGTTCGGCGGAATCGTCGGACCATCCACGATGTCCCAGGGACCGACCGCCCACGCATACAGGTAAGTCGGCAGTGGCCTGGTTGGCGCGAACGCGACGGTCTTCCAGCCCATCCCGGCCGCAACCGTCTTGACGTCGCCGGTATTCGCGACGGCCTTGTCGGCATCGGGAACGGTGAGCGACAGCGTCATCGGAACCTTGAAACCGGGTTCGTCGAAGCAGGGGAACGCAAAACGCGCGCTGATCGGTTCGAACTGGGTCATCGCGTAGGCGTTGCCGGCGAACACGACTTTGTAATAACCCTGCAAGGTCTGGTTGTACGGCGCGCTGAATTCGAACTTCAACTTGAGCTGTTGTGGCCGCAAGGTCGAGCCGAAATCCACGCGCGCCACGCCGGCCCTGGGTGCGGCCTCGACATACTTGCCGGCGTGCGTCCTGCCGCGGGCGTCGGTGACGGTGACCGACGCAACCTTCAGATCCTTGCCGTGCAACCACAGGTGGTTTGACGCGCGCTTGAGATCCACCGCGATCGTCACCGTGCCGCTGTAACCCGGCTGGCTGGGGTCGCTCTTCAGCGCGAGATCGTAGGATTCAGGCACCGCCCAGTCGGGCAGGCGCGTCAGCGGCGGCGTGGCGGCGGATTCCGCCTTCGCCGCGCGTTGCGCAGGGGTTTGCGGCGGTTTCGCCTGGATCGTACCCGCAAATGCCAGCAGGCTCGCCACCACGATTGCAGCAATCACACGCATCGAACCGTTCTCCGCCCCAAGCGACAACGGGCAAGTGCAGCACGCACGACGGCGCATCGCAAGTGACGGAAGTCTTCGGGTTCGCCTGCCCGCCAGGCAACGATGCAGATTGATATACAAATAACATTGACACGATTATGTGATTATTGTAACAATTGGCCTGACAGCGGCTCGCCGCCATGCTCAGGAGGGTGATCCATGAACACCAGGCGCATCGGGTTTTCGCTTCTTTCGGCCGCGATCACGGCGGCGCTCCTTTCAGCTCCACTGGCGCGTGCGCAAAATGCGCCGTCGTCCGACACCGCGCCGGAGAAGTCCCAGGCGCCGTCACACGAAGTGACCACGCTCCCCACCATCGTCGTCACCGCCAACCGGCGAAACGAAACGCTGCAGAAGGTACCGATGGCGGTTTCCGCGCTGACCTATCACGACATCGAGCGCCAACACCTGCAGGATTTCTCCGACTACGCGGCGAGCGTGCCGGGACTCGACGCGATTTCGCTCGGGCCGGGCATGACCGAGCTGAGCATCCGCGGCATTGCTTCGGGTTCGGCGCAACCCAGCGCTTCGGTCGGCGTGTACGTGGACGAAACCCCGTTCGGTTCCAGCAGCGTGTTCGCTCTTGGCTCACAGTTGAGCCCGGATCTCGATCCCGCCGACGTCGAACGCATCGAAGTGCTGCGCGGCCCGCAGGGCACGCTGTACGGCGCGGGCGCGTTGGGCGGCGTGATCCGGTTCATCACCATTCCACCCGATACCGAGAACTATTCCGGGCGCCTGCAACTGGGAGGCACCAGCGTGGATGGCGGCGGCAATGGTTTCGACGTGCACGGCATGGTGAATCTGCCGCTGGTCAAGGACAAATTGGCGGTCCGCGCCAATGTGTACGACGAGACCGTTCCCGGCTTCGTCGACGACGCCGGACGCGGCAAAACCGACGTGAACGAAAGCAAGATCAAGGGTGGGCGCGTGTCGCTGTTGTGGACACCCACCGACAGGACCTCGGTGCGCGTGACTGCGCTGGCGCAAAATCTCACCGGCGCGGGTTCCGCGATCGTGGCCCTCGACCCCGACACGCTGCAGCCAGTCTATGGGGACCTGCAGCAGCGCTTTGCCATGCTGGGCGGCGATGCCTTCGACGGGCATTACCGGCTCTACAACGTGACACTCAACACCGATTTCGGCTGGGCGAAGCTGATGTCGTCGAGCAGCTACAGCACGCTCGATGCCGTTACCAATGTCGATGCCACTTCGCTCCTGTACCTC
Organism: Pseudomonadota bacterium; assembly: GCA_018241365.1. Taxonomy (GTDB): domain Bacteria; phylum Pseudomonadota; class Gammaproteobacteria; order Xanthomonadales; family Rhodanobacteraceae; genus 66-474. The sequence continues at coordinate 37,402 of JAFEDX010000191.1, read as the reverse complement.
GGCCCGCAGGCGAATGGCCAGCCGTACGGCACGCTCGAACAGGCCACGATCCCGCAGACCAAGGCCACCCAGGAATTCCGCCTGTCATCACCGAAATCGCAAACGGTGGAGTGGCTGGGCGGTGTGTTCTGGACCCGCGAAACCGGCAACAACGCGCAGGACGTCTACCCGAGCGACTACTACAGCGGCACCCCGCAGCCCTCGCCCTTCGGCATCCCCATCGGCGGCGACCTGCAGCCGAGCACCTATGAGGCCTACGCCGCCTACGGAAGCATTACCTGGCACATCACGGACCGTTTCGACGTGGAAGCGGGCTTGCGCTACAGCCACGACAAACAGCACTACACCGAAACCGGATATGGGCTTCTTTTCGGCGGGATTCCGCCTACCGTATTGCTCGACAAGCGTTCTTCCGACAGCAGCACCACGTTTTCATTGACCCCGGCATTCCACATCAACGACAACAACATGCTGTATGCGCGGGTGGCCTCCGGCTTCCTGCCCGGCGGCCCGAACATTGTCCCGGTCGGAGTCCCCAATGTGCCGGCGACCTTCAGTCCGACCAAACTGACCGACTACGAGGTGGGTTTGAAATCGACGTCAGCCGATGACCGGCTGATGGTGGACTTGTCCGCGTACTACATCGACTGGACCAAGATCCCGCTGAATACCTTCGAAAACAATTTCAGCTTCCTGACCAGTGGCGGGCAAGCCAAGAGCAAAGGCGTGGAAGCCACCATCGCGTGGGTGCCTGCGCCGGGCCTCAAGTTGTCGGCCAACGCTTCCTACAACGATGCCAGCTTGACCAAGGATGCCCCTTACCCATCCAACGGGAAGCGCGGCGATCCGTTGCCCTACGCTCCGCAATTCACGCTGGGCTTGAACGGCGACTACGATTTTGCATTGGGCGGCGGCTGGCACGGTTACGTGGGCGCCAGCTACCGGTACGTCGGCGAGCGCTCGACCGACTTCGCGTTCAGCTACCCGATCGCCGGCGTCCTGCCTCCGCTTCCGTCGAGCCCGACCATTCCGGGCTACAACACCATCAATCTGCGCGCGGGCTTGAACCGCGACCAGTGGAGCATCGACGCCTACGTCAAGAACGTGACCAACCAGCGCGGCATCGTGCAGGCAAGCACCTTCCAGAACTACGTTCCGGTTGCGGGAGCGCTCAACCCGATCACCGGGAGAATGGAAGACAACGCCATGATCATCACGCCGCGCCTGTTCGGGATTTCCGTCAGCAGGACCTTCTGAACCCGTCGTGCCATGCGCGGCGGTGGCAACGGCCGCTGCGCATGCACCACGCTCAATCCGTGGCGCAGCGCGGCACGCCGGCCACATCGGGCAATCCATTCCACGCCATGCTCCAGAGGAGATTCACCATGTTGAAACGCCTCGCCTCGCTGCTGCTGCTCGCCAGTGCATGTGCGCCATGTTTCGCCTTCGCGCAAGTTCCCGATGACACGGCAAAGGCACCGGCAACTGCCACATCGGCGGCACTGCCCGCGAGCACCCCGGAGTCCACCGCGCCGAACGCCACGCCAACGCTCGATGCGCAGGACCTCGGCACTTTCTTCGACGGACTGGTGCCGTACATGCTGAAGCGCAACGACATCGCGGGCGGCGTGGTCGCGGTGGTGAAGGACGGACAAGTCATCTTTGCGCAAGGCTATGGCTACGCCGATGTCGCCAAGCGCACGCCGGTGGTCGCGGACAAGACCCTGTTCCGGATCGGCTCGGTGTCCAAGCTGTTCACCTGGACGGCCGTGATGCAGCAAGTGGCTGCGGGCAAGATCAATCTCGACGCCGACATCAACCAGTATCTGGATTTCAGGATTCCTCCGGCGTTCGGCAAGCCGATCACGATGCGCGACCTGATGACCATGACGCCCGGTTTCGCGGAGGTCATCAAGGATCTGGGCATGCCATCCACGAGGGACCTTTACCCGCTGAAGCGTTATCTCGCCGAACACATCCCGCCGCGGATCTTCCCGCCCGGTGAAGTCGTCGCCTATTCCAACTACGGCGCAGCCCTGGCTGCCTACATCGTGCAGCGCGTATCCGGCCAGCCGTTCGAGCAGTACGTCGAAGACCACATCCTGACGCCGCTCGCGATGTCGCACTCGACCTTCGTGCAGCCGCTGCCCGCGGCGCTGCAACCCGACATGGCGACTGGCTACGTCACCGCGACCGGCAAGACCATCGTGCCGTTCGAGCCGATCGAGGCCTATCCCGCCGGTTCGTTCACGTCCACTGCCACCGACATGGCGAAGTTCATGCTGATGCAGTTGCAGGACGGCCAGTTCGATGGCGCCACGATCCTGCCTGCGGCCACGGTGCAACTGATGCACAGCCACCAGTACTCCGCCGCGCCCGGCATGAACGGCTACGACCTCGGCTTCTACCAGGAAAACCGCAACGGCCTCACGATCATTGGCCACGCCGGCGACACGGTTGCCTTCCACTCGGATCTGCACCTGCTGCTGGACAAGGACGTGGGCGTATTCATGTCCTTCAACAGCGCCGGCAAGGCGCCGGACGGCACCGCCGAAGCCGTGCGCACTTCACTGTTCCGGGCGTTCCTCGCCCGCTACTTCCCCTACACCATCCCGCAACCGCCAACCGTTGCGACCGCGAAGCAGGATGCCGCGCGCGTGGCCGGTTGGTACTGGGCGAGCCGGCGCGAGAACAGCGCACTGAAACTCGCCTATCTCCTCAGCCAGGCACACGTGTCGGCACTGCCGAACGGCGACATCGCTGTCAGCGTGTTGAAGGATCCCAGCGGCGCGGTGAAACACTGGCGCGAGATCGGTCCCCTGCTGTACCAGCAGGTGAACGGACAATCGAAGTTGCGCTTCGTCACCAATCCCGATGGCTCGATCCGACATTGGGTCACCGACGATTTCCCGCCGGTCGAAGTGTTCCAGCCCGTGCCCGGCCTGCTCGCCAACGGCAGCTTCGCGCCCCTGACACAGCTTGCGATCGCGGTATTCGTGCTGACGCTGCTGGTCTGGATCGGCGGCGCGATCGCGCGGCGCCGCTTCCGGCGCAAGTTGGAACTGACGCCCGGACAATTCCGGCTGCGTCTGGCCGCGCGCATCGGCGTGATCCTGCAACTTGCCGTGGTCATCGGTTGGTTGGGCCTGCTGATCTGGTTCTCGCAGCCGCTGTCGCTGTTCCACGCCAACTTCGATGGCAGGCTGATGCTGCTTTACGTGCTGGGCGTGCTGGCGATCCTGGGCGGCATCGCGATCATCCTCGAAGCCGCGTGGCGGATCGCGCGCGGACCGGGCGGTTGGCTGGCACGCGCCGGCGAACTGGTGCTGGGCCTGTGCGCGATCTACGGGATCTGGGCGATCGTCGCGTGTGGTCTCGTCAACTTCAACCTGCACTATTGACAGCGTGAGCGAGACCTCGCCCGAACAGGCCAGCGCCGAACTCGACGCAGCCGGCTACACCCAGCAGCTGGATCGCCGGCTGCGCCTGCGGGATTTGCTGGTGTACGGCATGGTGTTCATCGTGCCGATCGCGCCGGTTGCGGTGTACGGCTTCGTCGCACACGCCAGCAAGGGCATGGTGCCGCTGGTGTACCTGGTCGGCATGGTCGCGATGTTCTTCACCGCGATGAGCTACAAGCAGTTGAGCGCGGAGTTCCCGTTCGCGGGTTCGGTGTACGCCTACGTGCGGCGCGGGATGAATCCGTTCCTCGGCTTCATCGCGGGCTGGATGATCCTCGCGGATTACCTGCTGGTGCCGGCGGTGATCTACATCTTCGTGTCGAACTGGATCGGCGGACTGGTGCCGGGCGTGCCGCACTGGGTGTGGATCGTGGGACTGCTGGCGGTCAACACGATGATCAATCTGCTCGGCGTGCGCCTGCAGTCATACGCGCACTTCATCCTGCTGGCGTTCGAACTGCTGGCGCTTGCGATTTTCGTGGTGCTGGCGATCCGTTTCGTGTTCGTCCTTGGACAAGGCACCGGCAGTTTTTCGTGGGCGCCCGTGTACCAGCCCGGTCACCTGAGCTGGAGCTTCATCGCGACGGCCACCACCATCGCGGCGTTGAGCTTCCTCGGATTCGACGCGATCAGCACGCTGGCCGAGGAAGCGCGTGAGCCACGGCGCGACATCGGCACCGCGACCGTGCTGACGCTGGTGGTGCTCGGCGTGCTGTTCGTGCTGCAGACCTGGTTGGCAGCGTTGGCGCATCCGGACTACACCAACCTCGACGACAACCTTGGCTTCTTCCAGATCGCGCGCGAGGTTGGCGGCACCGCCCTGTTCGTCCTGTTCATCGTCGTGAAGGCGCTGGCGACCGGCGTGGCCAGTGCGCTGGCATCGCAATCCGCAATCTCGCGCATCCTGTTCGCGATGGGCCGCGACCACGCCCTGCCGTTCGGCGGATTCCTCGCGAAGGTCAACGCGCGCTTCAAGACCCCGGCCAACGCGATCCTGTTCGTTGCGGCGATTTCGCTGGCGCTTTCGCTGAGCGTGCCGATCGTGGTGCTGTTGCACCTGGTCAATTTCGGCGCCTTGACCTCCTTCCTGCTGCTCAATCTTTCCGTGCCGGTGTATTTCTGGCTGCGCCGCGGCCAACGCACGCGTCCATTCCGCTATCTGGTGATGCCGCTGTGCGGATTCGCGATCGTCGGTTTCATCTTCACCGGCTTCGATCGCACGACCTTCCTGTTCGGATGCGCGTGGCTGATCGCCGGACTGCTGATGGCCGTACTGCGCCGCCAGAGCTCGTTGCCGCTCGGAGTTTCCCCATGAAGCCCGTGTCGAGAATCCTCGCCGCATTCCTGCTGGCCTGCGCCGCCAGTACAACGGTCGCACAAGCAGCCCAGCCGCAACCACGCCCCGCCGAAGCCGGCGTGCCGACATCGTCCGTATCGACGCCTCCGCTGACCGCAGGCGACCTCTCGACATTTTTTGGCGGCATGGTTCCCTACATGCTGCAGCGCGGCGACATAGCCGGCGGCGTGGTCGTCGTGGTGAAGGACGGCAGGGTGTTGTTCGCGCACGGCTATGGCTACGCCAACCTCGCGACCCGGGCGCCGGTATCGCCGGCCGATACGCTGTTCCGCATCGGCTCGGTGTCCAAACTCTTCACCTGGACCGCGGTGATGCAACTGGTCGAGCAGCACAAGCTCGACCTCGACCGGGACATCAACGCCTACCTTGATTTCACCATCCCCCCACGCTTCGGCAAGCCGATCACCCTGCGCGACCTGATGACCCACACACCGGGCTTCGAGGACACCGCGCGCGACCTGCTGCCCGCGACGCCGGCCGGCACCAACCTCGAACGTTATCTCAAGGCGCACCTGCCCGCGCGCATCTTTCCGCCCGGCCAGATCGTCGCCTATTCCAACTATGGCGCGGGCCTGGCCGGCTATATCGTGCAGCGCGTGTCGGGCGAGCCGTTCGACGACTACATCCAGCGCCACATCCTCGAACCGCTGGACATGCGCCATTCCACGTTCGCGCAACCGCTGCCGGCAAACCTGGCGCCGCTGCTTGCCAAGGGTTACGCGTCGGCTTCCGATGGCGATGCCAAGCCCTTCGAGCTGGCCAATCCCGCGCCCGCGGGCGCCATGACTTCGTCCGCGCTGGCCATGGCGAACTTCATGATCGCGCAGCTGCAGGACGGACGTTTCGGCGATACCCGCATCCTGTCGCAACAAACCGCCGAATTGATGCATAGCCTGCAGCACACTTCCGCGCCCGGCCTGAACGGATTCGACCTCGGCTTCTACCAGGAAAACCGCAACGGCCAGCGCATCATCGGCCACGGCGGCGACACGGTCGTGTTCCACAGCGACCTGCACCTGCTGCTGGATGCCCATGTCGGATTGTTCATGAGTTTCAATTCCGCGGGCAAGGACGGTGCGGTCAACGGCGTGCGCAGTGCAATCTTCCACGCGTTCCTCGATCGCTACTTTCCGTGGCACGTCCTGCCGGAACCTGCGTACAAGGATGCGAAGAGCGATGCCATGCGCGTGGCGGGTTCGTACGAATCCAGCCGCCGCAACCAGAGCGCGTTGCGTTTCCTGTACCTCCTGGGACAGGCCAATGTGCAGGCACTCCCGGATGGGACCATCACCGTTTCCGCGATCCATGATTCCGCCGGCAGCCTCGTGCACTGGCGCGAAATCGGACCGCTGCACTACCGCGAGGTCAACGGCCAGGACCTGCTGGATTTCGTCGCCGATGCGCACGGCCGCATCCTGTACCTCGCCACCAGCGAAAACCCCACGTCGATCCTGCAACGCATGCCGGCGCGCTTCAGCCCCGCGACGTTCATGCCATTGCTGGGCATCGTGCTGGCGATCCTGCTTGTGGCAATTCTGACCTGGCTCGGCGACTGGCTGATACGCCGGCACTACAAGCGCAGTCTCGAACTGACCCACGCGCAGCGCATCCTGAGGCGCTTGTCGCGGCTTGGCGTGCTGGCGGGCGTCACGGTGGTCGTCGGGTGGCTCCTGTTCGTCACCGTGATTTCCGCCAACGAACTGCTGCTGGTACGCGGGAATCTGACGCCGTGGATGTTCCTGCTGTACGCGATCGGCGTGCTCGCGTTGCTGGGCGTGCTCGCCGTGGTCGCGAATGCAGCTTTCGCGTGGTTCGCACCGCGCCGCGGCCGCTGGGTACGCGTCGGGGAAGTCCTGCTGGCACTGGCAATGCTGTACCTGGCCTGGTTCATCGCGGCGTTCGGGTTGGTCAGCTTCAACGTCCGGTTTTGACCTCCACCGACGGAGCGACCGCATGCACAACAACAAGGAGATGACATGAGCGCCCCCCGTCCAATGAAGCTGCATGCCGCGCTCGAAAAACGGCAGCTGAAATCGCCGTTCCACATCACCGGCTACACCTTCACCGGATTTGACGCGCTGGTGGTGACGCTGCGCGATGGCAGCTGCGTCGGCCGCGGCGAAGCGCAGGGCGTGTACTACAAGCACGACAACCCGCCCGAAATGCTGGCGCAGGTCGAAGCGTTGCGCGATCGCATCGAGCGCGGCATCACCCGCACGGAACTGCTGGACTGCCTGCCGCCCGGCGGCGCCCGCAACGCACTGGACAGCGCGCTGTGGGACCTGGAATCCATGCGCCGCGGCCTGCCAGCATGGCGACTCGCAGGCATCGCTCCGCCGCACCCCTTGCTGACCACCTTCACGATCGGCGCCGACGAACCTTCCGTGATGGCTGATCACGCACGTGCATTTGGCGATGCACGCGCCCTGAAACTCAAGCTCACCGACGACGAATTCAATGCCGAACGCGTACGCGCGGTGCGCGCGGCACGGCCGGACGTATGGATGATGGTCGACGCCAACCAGGGTTTCACCCCGGATTCGCTCGCAGGACTATTGCCGGCATTGCAGCAGTGTCGCATCGCGCTCATCGAGCAACCCTTTCCGATCGGCAAGGAAAACTGGCTGGACGGCATCGAACGGCCCATTCCCATCGCCGCCGATGAGAGCGTGCAGGACCACACCGATCTCGCGCGCCTCGCCGGACGGGCGGACACCATCAACATCAAGCTGGACAAATGCGGCGGCCTCACCGAAGCGCTGGCGATGGCGAGCCAGGCACGGGCGATGGGCTTCGACCTGATGGTGGGCAACATGTCCGGCTCGTCGCTGGCAATGGCGCCGGCGTTCGTGCTGGGCCAGCAATGCGCGGTGGTCGATCTGGACGGGCCACTGTACCTGCGCGAAGACTGTTCGCCCGGCGCGCGTTACCAGGACGGCACGATCTGGTGTCCCGAAGAGCTTTGGGGCGGAGGGCTGCCGGCCGCGGCCTGATGGCACACGACGGCCATGGCCCGATAATCGCACAAGGGCCGGTCAACGCTATGCCACGTGGCCGCGCCGGCAGTTGTTTGCCCACAGGACAAGGAAGAGTGAGGAAGATGTATGTCGATACATAGACGAACGATGACGCAGCCATGTGGGCAAACAGCTCCGGCCCGAAGGGCTGCTCCGCAGCGGCCGGCATCCATCGGTGCACGCCTTGACCAGAGAGCCACTCTGGTGCCGCGGCGCGCGCCTCGTCTGGCGGCCGCTGCGGAAGCAACGCGGCTCGCGTGGCATAGCGTTGACCGGCCCTAATGACCCAGGACCTCAAGAAAAAACTCAAGAGCCGCTGGCGTACGTTCACGGCGTCGGAGCAACGCATCGCGGGTTACCTGATGCAGAACCTCAGCGGTCTTCCGTTCGAAACCGCGGCGTCACTGGGCCAACGCCTCGGCGTCAGCGCCATGACGGTCGGGCGCTTCCTGCGCAAGCTTGGCTACGCGGGCGTGGCCGAAATGAAGGAAGAGCTGCGTGGCGACACGGCGTGGCTGAAGCTTTACCACAGTCCGGCGCCCGCGGAGGGGCCGGACGCCCGCGACGAAAACCTCGAAGCCGACATCCGCGCGGTGTCGGCAACCCACGCACTGGCGCGGGGCGAGGAATGGCAGACCATCGTGCGCCTGCTGGCTTCGGCCGACCGGGTTTCCGTCGCCAGCTTCCAGCTCGGCCGTTTCCTCGGCTTGATGTTCGCTTCGCTGCTGCAGCAGATCCGGCCGCAGGTTGCGTTCGCGTCGGGCGTGGATGGCGCCTACACCGATGTACTGATCGACTCCACCGAGAAAAGCTGCGTCGTGCTGATCGACGAGCGCCGTTATTCGCAGCATTTCCGCATTCTTGCGGAGGAAGTTGCGGCGCGCGGCATCCCGCTCGTGATCCTCACCGATACCGAATGCTATTGGGCGCGCCAGTTGACACCACACGTATTGATGCTGCCCATCGAGCCGGAGCGCGCCTGGCACAGCTTCACCGCGTTCGGCACGCTGTTCAACGTGCTGCTGGGCGCGGTGATCCGCGAGCGCGGCAGCGATGCGGTGTACGAACGCATCGAGCAGATCACCGCGATGCGCCAGCAATTCATCGGCTTCAGCGAACCCTCGCCTTCGCCCGAACCCGCGGGGGCCGCGGCGCCTGCGCGCCGGGCCCGCAAGCCGCGGCGCAGCGGCTGATCAGGCTGCCTCGCGTGCCGCGCCCTGGCGCGCAGCGTCCTGCTGCTCCAGCACGACCGCCACCGCATGGATCACCGCCGCGATGCGCGCAGCGCTCTGCACCGCCTGCGCGGAAACAGCGTGCTTGCGCAGCGTGCGTTCGTGCGAGGCCACGCAACTGCCGCAACCATTGATCGCCGAAACGGCCACCGCTGCGAGGTCGAAATCAATCTTGTCGCAGCCGGGGTTGGCCAGCGCGTTCATGCGCAGGCCGGCGCGCAGGGTGCGGTACTCGTCGTTTTCGACCAGGTACTGGAAACGGTAGTAGATGTTGGTCATGCCCATCAGCGCGGCGGCCGTGCGCGCGCCGTCGAGCTCCTGTTCACCCGCGTGCTGCGCGGCAAATTGGCTGACGGCTTCGGTCAATGGCGCGTGGCGCGAGGCGATCGCGGATGCGAGGGCGACCAGTGCGATCTGTTTCTGCGACAGCCCCGGCGCGCCGCCCTCGGTGAGCACCGATTCGAGGTTGAGGCGCAGGTCCTTGGCGTAAGCGGGAAATTGTGTCTTGAGTCGTTCGATGGACATCTCATTGCTCCAAATGGTGTATGCCGCCGGTCGCGTGCACGCACGCTCCTGCCTCAGTGATCGTTGTAGGAGCCTGCGTGCAGGCGACCCAGCACGCCTTACGCAGCCTTCAGGGTTTCCTCACCCTTGTTCCAGTTGCACGGGCAGAGTTCATCGGTCTGCAGCGCATCCAGCACGCGCAGCACTTCGGCCGGGTTGCGGCCAACCGAACCCTCGGTCACGTACACGAAGCGGATCACGCCTTCCGGATCGACCAGGAAGGTGGCACGCCTGGCCACGCCTTCCTCGTCGAGGATGCCGAGCGCACGCGTCAGGTCCTTGTTGATGTCGGCCAGCATCGGGAACGGCAGGTCACGCAGGTCCTTGTGGTCCTTGCGCCACGCCAGGTGCACGAACTCGGAGTCGGTGCTGGCGGCGAGGATCTGGCAATCGCGGTCCTGGAACTGCTGGTCGAGATCGGCAAAACCCTTGATCTCGGTCGGACACACGAAGGTGAAATCCTTCGGGTAGAAGAACACGCAAGTCCACTTGCCCTGATAGGTCTTGTTGTCGATGTCGATGAAGGCCTTGTCCAGGTTTTCGATCGACACGGTGGCCTTGAGGTTGAAGTGCGGGAAAGTGCTGCCTACGGTAAGCATTGCAAATCTCCTTGTGGGTTGGATTGAAGTGAGCGGCCGGGCCGTCCCTGCCACCGTTCACCTGCTCAGGGTAAGCAGCCACCATCGATATGTCCAATCGATTGATTGAATACTGTCGATAGTTAATATATATTACGAAGCAACCGCTGACACAATCACTCCCGCACGGCACAGCCAGGCATCGACATGAACCTGCGTGACCTTCACTACCTCGTCGCCCTCGCCGACCACAAGCACTTCGGCCGCGCCGCCGAAGCCAGCTTCGTCAGCCAGCCAACCCTGTCCACCCAGATCAGGAAGCTGGAGGACGAGCTCGGGGTAACCCTGGTCGAGCGCACGCCTCGCAAGGTGCTGCTGACCGAGGCTGGCCAGCAGATCGTCGCGCGCGCGCGCGAAGTGCTGAACGAGGTCGAGCAGATCCGGCGCATCGCACGCCGCGACCGCGACCCTGAGGCCGGCAGCCTGCGCCTCGGGATCTTTCCCACGCTTGGCCCCTACCTGTTGCCGCACGTGCTGGGCACCATCCGCGACCGCTTTCCACGCCTGGAATTGCTGCTGGTCGAGGAAAAAACCGCCGAACTGCTGCAGCGCCTGCGCGAGGGCAAGCTGGATGCCGCGATCCTCGCGCTGCCCGTGCATGACGATACCCTGCACTCCGAGTTCCTGTTCGAGGAACCGTTCCTGCTGGCGGCACCCGATGCGCATCCGCTGGCCGGGCGCAAGCTGCTGAAACTTGCGGATCTGGAGGACGAGCACCTGCTGTTGCTGGAAGACGGCCATTGCCTGCGCGACCAGGCGCTGGAGGTCTGCCGCATGTCGGGTGCCGACGAAAAACAGGGTTTCCGGGCCACCAGCCTCGAAACCCTGCGGCAGATGGTTGCCGCCAATGTCGGCATCACCCTGCTGCCGGTGCTGGCGGTGCAGCCGCCCATCGCGCAGACCGGCAACGTCCACCTGACCTCGTTCCGCGGACACGCTCCCAGCCGCCGCATCGCGATGTTCTGGCGGCGCAGCTCGGCGATCCACGAGTTCCTGCTGCAGCTATCCGAGGTGTTCAAGCAACTGCCCGCGGCACTGCTCGACCCATCGACCTTGCCTGCGCCACCCGTTGAGACCATGCCCATTGAGAAACGGTCGCGCGGTCGGTATGTTGGCGGCAGGAATCACCCCAAGGATTGACATGGCTACCCGTTCATCGATCACCCTTTCCCGGCTGGACGTCGAGCGCATCGAAGCGCTGCTGGAGGCGCCTGCCTTGCGCGACTCGCCCGTGGCTTCGCGGCTGCGTGCGGAATTCGACCGGGCCGAGATCGTCGAACCCGCGGACATGCCGCATGACGTGGTCAGCATGAACTCGTCGGCCGACTGCATTGACGAAACCAGCGGCAAGCGCTACACCCTGACGCTGGTGTATCCGAAGGACGCCGATGCCGATGCCGGCCGGGTTTCGGTGCTGGCACCGGTGGGCAGCGCGCTGCTCGGTCTGCGCGCGGGCCAGGGCATTGACTGGCCGGGCGAGGGCGGCAAGACGCACCGGCTCAAGGTCACCGCGATCCATTACCAGCCTGAAGCCGCGGGCGACCTGCACAGGTGAGTGCGATCGTCCATGATCGCTGTGATGTTGTGAGAGTCGGGCGAAGAAAACGTTCCGGGACGCGCAACTCCAGAGCGGCCATCCTTGGCCTGATTTTTCACGAGAGCTGGTGCGGTCATCCATGACCGCCGCCTTGCCGCGGCCACAAATGCTTCCGACAAGGAGCCATCCAAGGCGCCGACGCCGGCCCTCGCCCTGACTTTCCACAAGAGCCCGCTTCGAGTCAGTCTTTGTTGATTCCGTGCGATAGCTTCCAACTATCGGATTCATCCGATCAATCAATTGGCGAACGGGAAACGCAAAGCGTAGGGTGCAATGGCTATCCACCACCATTGAGGAGACACGCTCATGCCAAAGGCAACAAAGGAAATCCAGGGACCCCAGGCGCTCGGACCATTGACCTGGCTGGTCGGCGAATGGGAAGGCAACGTGGGAGTCGACCTTTCCTACCACAACAAGGACGACGAGACGACCGAAACCGGTTACTTCGAGCGGTTCCGCTTCCACCCGATCCCGAAGCAGGAAAACGGCAAGGAGGAAATCGAGGGACTGAAGTACGAAAACCAGGCGTGGCGCCACGGCGAGGAAGCCATGAATCCGTTCCACGACGAAGTGGGCTACCTGCTGTGGGACAAGGCCATGGGTCAGGTCATGCGCGCCGTGGTATTCGGGCGCGGGATCGCCATGCTGGCCGGCAGCAGCGCCAAGCCACGCGACAGGAAGATCGTCTTCAAGGCGACTCCCGGCGATCCCAACTACGGCATCCTGCAGAACAAGTACCTTTCGCAGCGCGCGGAACTCCGGGGCTTTGAAAGCACGTTCTCGCTCAACGACGACGGCACCTTCAGCTACGAACAGACGCTGACGCTGAAACTCGCGGCCATCGGCGGCAAGGAAATGAAGCATACCGACCGCAACACGCTGCACCTGGTTAAGCGCTTCCACCCGAGCGTGGAAAACACCTGATCACAACCGAAGCCCAGCCCAAAAGGCCCATGGTTCCATGGGCCTTTTTGTTGCACCGCGCATCGACGAATGCGCACGGGCACGGAGCATGCCAACGCACCGCGTGACGGGCAGCACGGGCCACGGCATGCAACGGGCTTATGCTTGCGCCGCAGGCTCCGGAGCTCCCGATGCGGCACTGGAAGACATGGCTGCTGTGCGCCCTTGCACTATGGGCCGGATGGTGGTGGTGGAGCAGCCGCCCGGTCGCGCGCGCCGAAGGGGTGATCGCACCGGACGACCCGGCGCAAGTTGATTTCAATTCGCCGCAGTCGCCGATCGCGTACAAGGACGCGATCCTGCATCCACTGGCAAAGTTCTCCCTGACCGCACGCGTCTTGTCGCGCGACGACTACCGCTTCGACGCCGAATCGGATCTTTCGCCTACCGATCTCGCCTTCGGTTGGGGACGCATGTCCGACAGCGCGGTGCTGCGCAAGATCGACATCAGCCAGGGCAACCGGTTCTATTACTGGCGCGTGCAGGCGTTTCCCATCCCGCGGCGCGAGATCGAAACGCACAGCGCCAACATGCACATGCTTCCGGCGAACGCATTGGTCGTCCACGAACTGAAGCGCGTGCGCGTGGGCGACGTGGTCACGCTCGACGGTTTGCTGGTCGAAGCCGACAAACCGGGTGGCTGGCGCTGGCGCAGCTCCATGGCACGTGACGACACCGGCGACGGCGCCTGCGAAGTGGTGTATGTGCAGGATCTCCATATCAGCACGCGCTGACCGGCCCGTGCCCGCTCAGTCATTCAGCGCGTGAGGATACGCCGTGGCTTGAACGGCAGCTTGCCGCGCCAGTACTGCAGCAGCACGAAGCCACCCACCGCACCGCCCAGGTGCGCGAAGTGCGCGACACCAGATTCGAAACCACTGACGCCGAAGAACAGTTCGAGCAGGATGTAGCCCAGCACGAATACCCACGCCGGCATCGGGATCGGCAGGAAGATCAGGAACATCTTCACCCGTGGATACATCACGCCGAACGCAACCAGCAGGCCGAAAATCGCGCCCGATGCGCCGATGGTCGGGTAGAACCCGTGCGTGTAGAACTGCGCGACCAGCAGGTGTGCGATGGCGGCGGTTACCGCACAGAAGAAGTAATAGAACGTGTAGTGTTTCGCACCCAGCAGGTGTTCGATCGGGCCGCCGAACATCCACAACGCGAACATGTTGAAGAAGATGTGGCCCCAGCCGCCATGCAGGAACGCGTAGGTGACGATTTGCCAGAACTGGAACCCGACCAGCACCACGCCACCCGCCCCATTCAGCATCGGGTGGGCGGGGCCCACCGGCCACAACGCGCCGTAAGCGATCAGGAGCGGCTGCAGCGACGGGATCTGTTCCAGCAGGAAGATCACCACGTTGGCGATCAGCAGCGCGCGGGTGACGGGTGGCAGGTCGAATTGCATGGAGCTTCCTCACATGAAGGATTCGGCAAGGGTAGCGGGCAACGCCGCGCGGATCATCCAAGGTGCCTGACGAACACCACCTGCCTCAAGCTCTCGTGGTAACCCTCGCGCAGATAGAAAAGATGCGCGTGTTCGCGGGACACGGCCGAACGCACGTACACCGTCGCAATCCCCGCCCCGCGCGTCCAATCTTCGACGGCCTGCAGCAGCGCTGCGCCTGCACCGTCGCTGCGCGCGGCCTCATCGACCACCAGCGCCGCCAGCTCGACGAACGGGTCTGCAAAGGTGAAACGTTGCACCAGTGCGTGCGCGTAGCCGACCACGCTCCCGTCGACACCTTCGGCCACCAGCACCACGCCGGAACCCGAGGCGGCGATGTCCTGCAGCCGCCCTGCCATCGTCGCTGCATCGATCGGGTAGCCAAGCTGTTCGGTCAGCAATGCCAGCGCCTCGGCATCCGCAGGCACGGAAGGACGGATGCGCAGGATCATGGGCGACCAGGACGCGTCTCACTCAGGTCAGGTTGGCGCCGCTCGCGCGCGCGTGCGCAGCCACCACGCTCGCGACGACTTGCGAGACTTTTTTCCCGGTCGGGATGTGCAGGAATTCGTTGGGTCCGTGCGCGTTGGAATGCGGCCCCAGCACGCCGGTGATCAGGAACTGTGCGCGTGGAAACTTCTCGCCCAGCATGCCCATGAACGGGATCGAACCGCCCTCGCCCATGTAGGCTGGCGGTGCGCCGAACGCATCCTGCGATGCCTGCGACACGGCCCCGTTCAGCCAGTCCGAAAGCTGCGGTGCATTCCAGCCGCTGCCGTCCTTTTCCAGCTTGAAGGTGACTTTCGCACCGTACGGCGGGTCGGCCTCCAGCAGGCGCTTGACGAATGTCCCTGCCTTGCCGCCGCTGGCCGTGGGCGGCACGCGCAGGCTCAGCTTCAACGAGGTGGAAGGCCGCAGCACGTTGCCGGCATTTTCCAGCGCAGGCAGGCCACCTGCCCCCGTGACAGCGAGCTGTGGACGCCAGGTGCGATTCAGGATCAGCTCGACCTTGTCGGCAGCGACCGGATGCATGCCCGGCGACCAGGGGAATTTGGAGAACACCTCATCGCCCAGGATGTCCGCGCACTGTTTCGCCTGTTCGACGCGTTCGGCGGGTACTTCGACGTACAACTCCTTCGGCACGATCTCGCCCGTCGCGGGATTTTCCAGCCGCGACAACAAATCGCGCACGAGGCGGAAACTGTCCGGCACTACGCCCGAAGCGTCACCCGAATGCACGCCTTCGGTCAGCACCTCGACCGTCAACTCCCCGCCGGTCATGCCCCGAAGCGACGTGGTCAACCACAACTGGTCGTAATTCGCACAGCCGGAATCCAGGCACACGACCAACGACGGCTGGCCGATGCGCGGCGCAAGATGATCGACGTAGTACGGCAAGTCGTAACTGCCCGATTCCTCGCAGGCTTCGATCATCACCACGCAGCGCGCGTGCGGCACGCCCTGTTCGTGCAAGGCCAGCAGCGCGGACAGCGATCCGAAGATCGCGTAGCCATCATCGGCGCCGCCGCGGCCATACAGGCGATCGCCTTTCAATACGGGCGTCCACGGGCCAAGGCCTTCGCCCCAGCCGGTCATCTCCGGCTGCTTGTCGAGATGTCCGTACAAAAGCACGCAATCGTCAGCGCGCGCGGCGCTCCCCAATGCCGGCACGTCGATGAAGATCAGGGGAGTGCGCCCGTGCAGCCGCACCACCTCGAGCGTGGCGCCCGGCAATGCCGCGAGCTTGCTACGTGCCCACTTTTCCATCAGCGCGACCGCGGCGTCCATGTGTCCGTGCTTCGCCCAATCCTTGTCGAACATCGGCGACTTGTTGGGAATCCGGATGTACTCGGTGACCTGTGGAACCACCTCGTCATCCCACAGCTTGCCGATGAAGCTCCGCGCCTTGCTGGCATCCATTGCGCACTCCTCGCCGCACAAAACCCGCAGTTTAACAGGCCGCCTCGCGCGCCTGCGCGGTCGGACGATTCCGACAAACCGCGCCTGCGCAGGCCGACAACTCCACGCAACGCGCACCGGCAGCACCCGATCGCCACGCACCGCAAGCTTGTCCCACGCGCCACAACCGGTGGCGCGATCCACCACGAGGGACACCATCATGTTCAAACGCTCGCTTGCTGTACTCGCACTCTGCCTCGCCATTGCGCTGCCCGCCGTGGCCGCGACACCGGTCAACGTCAACAAGGCCGACGCGCAGACCATCGCCACTTCGCTCGACGGGATCGGCATGAGCAAGGCCCAGGCCATCGTCGCCTACCGCGACGCGCACGGCCCCTTCAAGCAGGTCGAGGAGCTGCGCCACGTCAAGGGCATCGGCGAAAAGACCCTGGCCCGCAACCACGACGCGATCCGCCTCGACGGTGCGGTGCCGGCCGCCGCCCCCAAGGCGGCAGCCAAGCCGAGCCATCGCGCGCGCAAACAGTGAGAGCCAGCCGGCGGTGCGGCCACCCCCGCATCGCCGGCACGCACGCGACGCACTACACTCGCGCGCTTTGTTCGACGCGTGAGGGTTTCACCGTGATCCTGCCCCGTTACCGCATCGCCCCATCGGCCATCCCCGGCGCCGGCAACGGGGTGTTCCTCGAAGAACCCTTGGCGCACGGACGCATCGCGATCGCACCCGACAAGATCGACCAGACCTGGTCGTTCGCGGAAATCGTCTCCGACCCGGAACGTGCGGCCTTGCTGCACACCTCGGTGCGCTGGTTCGAGGACCGCTACACGTTGTCGCCGGACTGGCCGGACGAGTGCTACGTCAACCACAGCTTCGAACCCACGGGCCTGTGGCTGCTGGGTTTCATCTTCGCCACCCGTGACCTGACCGCCGGTGAAGAATTGACGATCGACTACCGCCACCTGCTGGCGCCCGGACAGGAAGAAAGTTTCCGCGATGCGCGCACGGGCGAAGCCATTGTCGGTCATGCCTGGAAGGACAGCTTGCGCCTCGGCCTCGATACGCTGCGCGGCCTGCTCGACTGACCCGGCACCACACGCGGTACGACGCTACCATCGCCGCCATGCCGACCCTGCGTGCAATTCCACGCGCCGAACAACGCGACGAGCCCTGGGCCAACGGCGCGGGCAGCACCACCGTGATCCTGCGCGAGCCCGATAATCCGGATTGGCGGTTGCGGGTCAGCGTCGCCAGGGTCGAATGCGATGGCCCGTTCTCGGACCTGCCTGCCACGCGGCGCACCCTGGTTCCGCTGGACGGGCCGATGACCTTGCGCTTCCCTGATGGCCGCGAGCTCCGGGCCCGGCGACTGGAGGCACTGCGCTTCGACGGGTCGCCCGCACCCCAAGGCCTGCTTCCGGCGGGGCCGACCCGCGACTTCAACCTGATGCTGCGCGGCAACGCGTGCGGCGACGCCTCGCCGCACGGGCTGGACGGTTCGACGCCTTGGTCGATCGAACCCGGCCTGCGCTGGCTGGTGTATCTGGACGACGGCCATGCCGTGCTGCGGAGCGGAGCGGGCGCAAAGCTGCAGTTGAACCCTGGCGATGCGGCGCTGGTCATACCGGACGGCGATGCGACCCCGACCTTCATCGAGGGCCATGGCGAAATCATCCTCGTCAAGTTGTACGCTTGACGCACTTCCACTCTTCCCAGCGGGGCCAGGCATGCGGATGCTGGTAGTCGAAGACGATGCGGCGATCGCGGATGCGGTGTGTGATTCGCTGCAACGTGCAGGCCATGTCGTCGATCATCTTGCCAACGGCAAGGCTGCCCTCGCGGCATTGCAGGAACATGCCTTCGCACTGGTCGTGCTCGACCTTGGCCTGCCCGGTGAAAGCGGCAGCGAGGTGCTGCGCAAGTTGCGCACGGCCCACAACGGCATCCCGGTGCTGGTCATCACCGCGCGCGACGATCTGGACCTGCGCGTGCGCACGCTCGATCTCGGCGCCGACGATTACCTGGTGAAACCTTTCAGCCTGGCCGAGTTCGACGCACGCGTGCGCGCCCTGCTCCGCCGCCAGAGCAACAGCGGCGTCCCCACGCTGCAGTTGGGCAGCCTCTCGATCGACCTCGCCGGGCGGAGGGTACTGTCCGGCGACCAGCCGTTGGAGCTGACCGCGCGCGAATTCGCGTTGCTGGAGGTGCTGGCATCGCACCGCAACCGGGTGACCTCGCGCGAACACGTGATCGAGGCGCTGTGCACGTGGAACGACGCACTCACCGACAACGGACTGGACATCGCGGTGCACCGCCTGCGCCGCAAGCTGGAAGGCAGCGGGGTCAACCTGCGCACGGTGCGCGGGCTCGGCTACCTGCTCGAGGCCGAAGATGGTCCGTAACCCCAGCCTGCGTCGGCGCCTGCTGCTGTTCGTCGCGGTACCGCTGCTGGCGGTGCTGGTGTGCGGCGGCATCGTCAATTACGTGATCGGCCTGCACTACGCCAACAAGGTGTACGACCGCTGGCTGCTGGACAGCGCCAACGCCATGGGCGACCTCGTCAACAGCGATGCCGGCCGCAACGAGCTGAGCGCGCAGGCCCGCATCCTGCTGCAATTCTCGGTCAAGGATCGCAACGAATTCGCGGTCCGCAGCCTGCGGTACGGCGTGCTGGCCGGCGACCAGGATCTGCCGCAACCGAGCCCATCGGCGTCTCACGGCGGTCCGGTGTTCACCAATTTCAACGACCAGGGCCTGGCCATGCGCATGGCCTCGGTCTTCCTCGCCAACAAGGCCGATCCCGGCGACATGCTGGTGATTTCGACGGCCGAAACCGTACGCAAGCGCAAGGCGCTTGCGCGCGAGCTGCTGATTTCCACGGTCCCGATCGAGCTGCTGCTGATCTGTGCCGCGATGGCGCTGGTCTGGTTCGGCATCAACCGCGGCCTGCGCGTACTTGACCCGCTGGCCCACGAGCTGCGGATGCGCGACGCCGGCGACCTGTCGCCCCTGCGCACCATCGATGCACCGCTGGAAGTCCAGCCGCTGGTTGCCACCATCGACGCCCTGTTGTCGCGACTCGACCGCATGCTGCGTCAGCAACAGCGTTTCATCGCCGATGCCGCGCATCAGTTGCGCACCCCGCTTGCGGGCCTGCGCCTGCAGGCCGAACGCGCGCTGGCCGATCCCAGCCCCGCAACGGTACGCGAAGCACTCGCCCACGTCGAACGCCTGTCGGCGGGTACCGCGCGCGCTGCCGGCCAGCTGCTCGCCCTGGCCCGCGCGCAGGCCCCGGACGAGGCCCTCGGCGCTGCAGCGCCCCTCGACCTTGCCGCAACCGTGCGCGAAGAAGTGGCATCGCGCGTCCCTGACGCCATTGCACGCGGCATCGACCTCGGCTACCAGGGTCCGGAACACGGCATGACCATGGTCGGCGACGCGGTGTTGTTGCGCGAGCTGCTTGGCAACCTGATCGACAACGCCGCGCGCTACGGCAACCACGGCGGTGCTGTCATCACGGTCGGGCTGCAGCCCAGCGGGATCGATGGCTACGTGCTGAGCGTGCAGGACAACGGCCCCGGCGTCGCGCCTGAATTGATCCCGCGTCTTGGCGAACGCTTCTTCCGCGCCGTCGGCAGCGGCCACGAGGGCACGGGACTCGGCCTGGCCATCGTGCGCGAGATCGCCGAGCGCCATGGTGCAGAAATAGTGTTCATCAACCACAACGACCCGCACGGACTGCGCGTCGAAATACGCTTTCCGTCCGCTGCGGCAGGTTGATTGCGATCGTCCCCTGATCGCTGCCTCGCCAAATCGAAGGTTACCCGGGCTGAGGCGGACACCAGAACGGCCTTCGATGGCCTGATTTTCACCACAGCCGCTTCGACGGGGCGGCCTATGACCTGTCATCGCGCGTGTAGATCACGCCGCTTTCCACGCGCACCGGGAAACTCGCGATCGGTTCGGTCGGCGGCAGCTGCGTCGCCTCACCCGTGCGCACGTCGAAACGCCCGCCATGGCGTGGGCATTCGATCTCGAAACCACATACTTCGCCGCCGGCCAGCTCACCGCCATCGTGGGTGCAGGTGTCCTCGATCGCGTACAGGTTGCCTTCGAGGTTGTACACCGCGATCGCTGTGTCGCCGTCCCAGACGACCTTGAATTCGCCCGGCAACAGCTCGTCCTGCGCACAAACTTTCACCCATTCATCCGACATGGTCGATCTCCGTCATTCCGGCGCAGGCCGGAATCCATTTTGCCCGTCCTGGCGGTTTCGCATTGGTTCCACTCGCCTCAGCGGCGAGCGGGTTACTTTTGTTTCGGCAAAAGTAACCAAAACCATTGCACCGGGCATGCCGGTTTCTGCGGCATCGTGCCGCAGAAGCTTCCCTGCGCTTCTCGCGCCAAGCGGGCCGGCGCGCAAAATGACAGAGGCGTCGTAGCATTTGCCAAAGAGGTCACAGCTCCTTGACGAGCCACTCGAAGCGCAAGTCGTCGCGCTTCGGAATCCCGAAGCGAGGATCGCCATACGGAAACGGCTTGTATTCGCCGGTACGGCGGTACCCACGACGCTCATACCACGCGATCAATTCCGCGCGCACGTCGATCACCGACATGCGCAGCGCACGGCAGTGCCAGTCGTCGCGTGCGACACGTTCGGCTTCCGCGAGCAGCGCGCGGCCGGTGCCGTTGCCCTGCGCATCCGGGCGCACCGAGAACATGCCGAAGTAACCCTCTCCAGTATATGCACCGGACAACCGTTCGAGGACACAGCTTGCCAGCAACAACCCGTCACGTTCGGCCAACAACAGCCGGACGTCGTCGCGTGCGATCAGTTCGGCGACCTCGCGCGCATCGGTGCGCTGACCATCCAGCAGGTCGGCCTCGGTGGTCCAGCCCACGCGGCTGGCGTCGCCACGGTACGCCGACTCGGTGAGCGCCACCACCGCATCGACATCATCCGGTGTCGCGGCACGGAACCGCAGCCCGGCTCGGCTCATTGAAGCAGTTTCCGGACCTTGCCGATGGCCGCGATGAAGGCATCGATCTCGGCCTCGGTGTTCCAGAATGCCAGCGACGCACGGCAGGTAGCGGCGACGCCATAGAACTGCATCAGCGGGTGCGCGCAATGATGGCCCGAGCGCACCGCCACACCTTCCTGGTCCAGCAGCGTGGCGAGGTCGTGCGCATGCACACCATCGATCAGGAACGAGATCACGGCCGCCTTGCCGGGTGTCTTGCCGAAAATGCGCAAGCCAGGCACGGCTTCGAGGCGTGGCGTCGCGTACGCCAGCAGCTCGTGTTCGCGCGCCGCAATATTCCGCATGCCGATGCCGGACAGATAATCGATCGCGGCGCCCAACCCGGCAAAGCCCGCGATGTTGGGCGTGCCGGCCTCGAACCGGTGTGGCGAATCGGCGAAGGTGGTGCCGTCAAACGACACCGTCCTGATCATTTCGCCGCCGCCGAAAAACGGCGGCATGGCATCGAGGGTTTCGCGCCGCGCCCATAGCGCGCCGGTGCCGGTCGGTCCGCACAGCTTGTGGCCGGTGACGCAGTAGAAATCGCAGCCGATGGATTTCACGTCCAGGGGCAGATGTGGTGCCGCCTGCGAACCATCGACCAGCAGCGGGATGCCGCGCTTGCGGCATTCACGCGCCAACTCCTTGACCGGATTCACCGTGCCGAGCACGTTGGACACGTGCACCACGCCCGCGAACTTCACTTCCGGCGTCAACGCCTCGACGAACTTTTCGACGATCAACTCGCCGGATTCGGTGATCGGCGCAACCTTCAAATGCGCGCCGGTCAGCTTGCAGACCAGTTGCCACGGCACGATGTCGGCATGGTGTTCCATCGCGGTCACCAGCACCGCATCGCCGGGCTTCAGGCGTGGCAGCAGATAGCTGTAAGCCACCAGGTTGGTCGCCATGGTGGTGCCCGAAGTCAGCACGATCTCGTCGCGATGATTCGCGCCGAGGAACGCGGCAAGCTTGGTGCGCGCGCTTTCATACAGCGCGGTGGCCTCCTCGCCCAACTGGTGCACCGCGCGCGAAACATTGGCGTTGTGCTCGCGATAAAACGCATCGACGGCTTCGATCACCTGACGCGGTTTCTGCGCGGTGTTGGCGTTGTCGAGATAGACCAGCGGCTTGCCGTGCACCGTGCGCGCCAGGATCGGAAAATCCGCACGCACCTTGGCCCAGTCGATCGCCGGGGCGTGCAATACCGGCTTCACACTTGCGTTCATGCCGACGTCTCCGGCAATTGCGCGGACAGCAGCGACTCGCAATATTCGCGCAAAAGCGCGGGTTCGACGCCATCCAGCGTCACCGCGCAGAATGCGCGTACCAGCATCCGTCGCGCGAGTTCCCGCGGGATGCCACGCGAACACAGGTAGAACAGCACGTTCTCGTCCAGTTGTCCGACCGTGGCGCCATGGTTCGCCTTGACTTCGTCGGCATAGATTTCCAGCGCAGGGCGCGTGTCGATTTCCGCATCGGGTGAAAGCAACAGGTTCTTGTTGTAAAAGCCGCCATCGGCACCGTCGGCGCCCGGCAACACCAGGATGCGGCCGTGCGCCACGCCGCGAGCGCGGCCGTCCGCCACGCCACGCCACAGCGAGTCGCTGACGGTATCGCGACCACGGTGCGTGACCAGCACCTCGGTATCCGCATGCTGGCGGTCGTGCAGCACGAACGCGCCGCGACTCCTGAAACGGGAACGCGCACCGGCAAGATCGACGCGCAATTCATGCCGCGCCAGCTTGCCACCCAGTTCAAGCGCGTGGAAGTCCAGCACCGCATCCTCGCCGAGCCGGCAATCGCTGCGCCGCAACAGACTGGTGCCGGAACCGGCAGTTTGCACGACCGTCCAGCCAAGCCTTGCACGATCGCGCAGGTTCACCTCGCACACAAGGTTCGCCAAGTGCCCAATCCCGGCTTCGCCAACGTGGTGTTCGACGATATCCAGGCTCGAACCCTCGCCCAACTCGATCAGGCTGCGCAGATGCCACGCCGTTTCACTTTCTCCGGGCGAGCCAACGTGCACGATGTGCAACGGTGCCGCCACCTTGGCGCCGGCTGCGACGCGCAGGATCAAGCCATCGGCCGCCAGCGCGCGATTCAATAGCGTGAAGCCGTCATCCTCATCGCCATGAACGCCCAGCAGGAAACGCAGAGGCTCAGGCCGCTCCCGCAACACCCGCGACAATGGCTGCAATTCAACACCCGTGGGCAGCTTGTCCAATATCGACAAGTCGGTCCGGAATACGCCATTCACGAGCACCACGCGTGCAGCATCGGCGGCGATCTGTGGCAGCAGCGTCTGCGGAACCGTCAGATCAGCCGCATTCGCATTGCCCACGGAGAAGCTGCGTTGCGACAATGCGCGCAGGGTCGTGTATTTCCACAATTCGTTGTGCGTATCCGGCAAACCGCGTTGCACGAACGCCTGCAACGCGGCATTCCGCGCTGCATCCAGCCACGCCAAGCCGCTGCCAGGCAGCCGTGTCTCTGCGGCTACCCGCATCGACTCGACGAACGGCGTCAGCGCGGCATTCACGCGTGCGCCTCCGTGGGCGTGCGCTCGCGCACCCACGCGTAACCGTGCGCTTCCAGATCGCGCGCCAGCTGCGCATCGCCGCTTTCCACGATCTTGCCGTCGGCCAGCACGTGCACGAAATCCGGCACGATGTAGTCGAGCAGACGCTGGTAGTGCGTGATCACCAGGAAGGAACGTTCCGGCGAGCGCAGCCCGTTGACACCTTCAGCGACTTGTTTCAAGGCATCGATGTCGAGGCCCGAGTCGGTTTCGTCGAGGATCGCGAGGCGCGGCTCCAGCAACGCCATCTGGAATACCTCGTTGCGCTTCTTCTCGCCGCCCGAGAAACCCTCGTTGACTGCACGATTCAGCAACTCGGGCGTCATGCCCATTTCCTTGACCTTGCCGCGCACCAGCTTCAGGAATTGCATCGAATCCAGTTCGGTATCGCCACGCGCCTTGCGCTGCGCGTTCAGGGCTGCGCGCAGGAAATAGGTATTGTTGACGCCCGGGATTTCGACCGGATACTGGAACGCAAGGAACACGCCCGCCGCGGCACGCGCCTCTGGTTCCATCTCCAGCAGGTCCTTGCCATCGAACGTGACCGTGCCCGCCGTGACCTCGTAACCCGGCCGGCCCGCCAGCACGTTGCCGAGCGTGGACTTGCCCGCGCCGTTCGGGCCCATGATCGCGTGCACTTCACCCGCCCTGGTTTCCAGCGACAGGCCCTTGAGAATTTCCTTGCCGGCCACGCGGGCGTGCAGGTTGTCGATTTTCAGCATCACCCAATTGCTCCTTCCAACGACACTTCCAGCAGCTTCTTGGCTTCCACCGCGAATTCCATCGGGAGTTCCCGGAACACCTGCTTGCAGAACCCATCCACGATCATGGACACCGCGTCTTCCTCGCCAATGCCACGCGAACGGCAGTAGAACAACTGGTCGTCGGAAATCTTGGACGTCGTAGCTTCATGCTCGACGATCGCGGTGGGGTTCTTCACTTCCATGTACGGGAAGGTGTGCGAGCCGCACCGCTTGCCGATCAGGATCGAATCGCAGCGGGTGTGGTTGCGCGCGTTCACCGCGCCCTTCTCCACCTTCACCAGACCGCGATAGCTGTTCTGGCTGCGCCCGGCGCTGATGCCCTTCGAGACGATCTTGGACTTGGTGTCGCGGCCAATGTGGACCATCTTGGTGCCGGTATCGGCCTGCTGGTAGTGGTTGGTCAGCGCCACCGAATGGAACTCACCCACCGAACGGTCACCGCGCAACACGCAGCTCGGGTATTTCCAGGTGATCGCCGATCCCGTTTCAACCTGGGTCCAGGTGATGCGCGAATCGTCGCCACGGCATTCGCCACGCTTGGTGACGAAGTTGTAGATGCCGCCCTTGCCATTCTCGTCGCCGGGGTACCAGTTCTGCACCGTCGAATACTTGATGTTGGCGCGCGCCAACGCGACCAGTTCCACCACCGCCGCATGCAGCTGGTTTTCGTCGCGCATCGGCGCGGTACAGCCTTCGAGGTAAGACACCACGGCGTCTTCCTCGGCGATGATCAGGGTCCGTTCGAATTGGCCGGTGTGGCCCGCGTTGATGCGGAAATACGTGGACAACTCCATCGGGCAACGCACACCCTTCGGGATGAACACGAACGAGCCGTCCGAGAACACCGCCGAGTTCAGCGCCGCAAAGAAGTTGTCGCCTTGCGGCACCACGCTGCCGAGATACTGGCGCACGAGGTCGCCGTGGGTGCGAATGGCTTCGCTCATCGAACAAAAGATCACGCCGGCCTTGGCCAGCTGCCCTTGCGCGGTGGTCGCCACCGATACCGAATCGAACACCGCATCCACCGCAACACCCGCAAGTTTGGCGCGCTCGTGCAGCGGCACGCCGAGTTTGTCGTAGGTCTTGAGCAACTCCGGATCGACCTCGTCCAGCGATTTCGGTTTTTTCTTCGGCGCCGCGTAATAGCTGATGGCCTGGAAATCGATCGGCGCTAGTTTCACGTGCGCCCAATCCGGCTGCCGCATCGTCAACCAGTGGCGATACGCCTTGAGCCGCCACTCGGTCATCCACTCGGGTTCTTCCTTCAGTGCGGAAAGCGCACGGATGGTGCCTTCGTCGAGGCCAAGCGGCAGGCTGTGGGTTTCGATGTCGGTGACGAAGCCGGCGTCGTAACGGCGCGACAATGCAGCTTCGACTTCGCCGGGTTGGGTGGCCATGCTCTTCTCCGTCACACTCGCGCGCCGTGTGCATGCACCGGCTGTCGCCGCGACATCTCGGCGAGGCTGACCGCGCGCAAGGCCCGGTCGATCACGGCGCCCACGCCCTGCCAGTCGCGCGCCACCGCGCAATACGCACGCCGCTCGCAACCGGCATGGCCGACGCTGCATTCGGTCAGGCCGATCGGTCCGTCCAGAGCTTCGACGATTTCCGCCAGCGAAATGTCCTGTGCGGAACGGGCAAGGCGATAACCACCGGTGGCGCCACGGAACGATTCCACCAGACCGGCACGTGCGAGTTGCTTCAGCAGCTTGCTGACCGTCGGCGCTTCGAGACGCGTTTCCTCGCCCACCTGCACCGCCGGCAGCACTTCATCGGGATGGCGTGCAAGACAGGCCATCACCACGGAGGCGTAATCGGCAAGGCGGCTGACGCGGATCATCTTCCGGGCATCGGGAATCAAATAAGTACCAATATGGTACTGATTCGGGCGTTCCGCCGCAAGAAAAAGGATTGCCGTGGCAGATGCCAGATCCAATGCGGACAGCAGTGATCACGCCGCGTTCACGCAACCCTGAAGGGTGGACGCCGTGCCTTGTGGCATGGCGTCGGGAAGCAACTTTGCGTCAGAGCTTCATGCCCTTGAGCGCCGGATGCACCAGGTTGCCGGCTTCGACATTGATGCCGCTGGCGAGGATCGCGTCCTTGTGCCAGCGCTTCTGGGCAAGGCGTTCCACGTACGGCAGGATCGCCGCCGAGATCGCCTGCGAGGACGTTTGCGGCACCGCGCCCGGCATGTTGGTGACGCAGAAGTGCGTGACGCCATCCACCACGTAGGTCGGATCCTTCCAGGTGGTCGGTTTGGAGGTTTCGAAGCAACCGCCCTGGTCAATGGAAATGTCGACCATCACGCTGCCCTTCTCCATGGTCTTGACCATCTTGCGCGTGACGACGTGCGGCGCGCGTGCGCTCGGCACCAGCACTGCGCCGATCACCAGGTCCGCGGTCGCGACTTCCTCGGCCACTGCCGAATCGTAGGCGTACAGCGCGGTCACGTTGGCGCCCCAGCTGCGTGCGTGCGCGAGGCGGTCGGCGCGCTTGTCGAACACCACCACGTTGGCGCCGCTTTCGGCCGCCAGCATCGCCGCATTGCCGCCGGCCACGCCTGCGCCCAGCACGACGACCTTGCCGCGCTCGGTCGCGGCCATGCCGCCCAGCAGCTTGCCCTTGCCGCCCTGTGGCTGGTGCAGCAGCGTTGCGCCGACCTGCGTCGCCAGACGCCCGGCGACCACCGACATCGGCGTCAGCAACGGCAACGAACCATCGGTTTCCTGCACGCTCTCGAAGGCGACACCGGTGAGGCCGATCTTGAGCAGCTGCCTGGTCAACTTCGGCTCGGCCGCCAAGTGCAGATAGCAGAACAACAGGTGATGCTTCTGCAGCAGCTTCAGGTCGCCCTCGATCGGTTCCTTGACCTTGACCACCATCTCGGCCTTGCCATACAGCGCCGCGGCGTCCTTGACGATCTTCACGCCCACCCTGGTGTAACGCTCGTTGGCGAAGCCGCTCTTCTCGCCCGCGCCGGATTGCAGGAACACCTCGTGGCCGTGGCGGATCAAGTCCGCGCAAGCTGCGGGAACGAGGGCAACACGGCCCTCGAGGGTCTTGGTTTCAGCAGGAACGCCAATACGCATGGAAGTCATCCTCGTGCGAAAATCGGAACCGTCGCGCGCTTGAAAACCCGCGGCAAACTCCCCATCCTGCACGACTCGTCACGACACGGAGTCCGGAACCGGCGCGCGACGCACCGTGGCCACGGACACAACAGCCGTAGGGAAGCGCCGCATCGAACGATACGCAGCGGCGGACGAGGGGGAAGTTCCTGCGGACCTTGGAAACAACCTGAGAATTATACATGAGCACTCCAAAGCACAGCCGCCTTCTCATCCTCGGCTCCGGCCCCGCAGGCTACACGGCTGCCGTCTATGCGGCCCGGGCCAACCTGCAACCGACGCTGATCACCGGCCTCGCGCAGGGCGGCCAGTTGATGACCACCACCGAGGTGGACAACTGGCCGGGCGACGTCGAAGGCCTGCAGGGTCCCGACCTGATGCGCAGGATGGCCGAGCACGCCGAACGCTTCCGCACCGAAATGATCTTCGACCATATCCACAGCGTCGACCTGCACCAGCGCCCGTTCCGGCTGAAGGGCGACAGCGGTGAATACAGTTGCGACGCGCTGATCATCGCCACCGGCGCCACCGCCAAGTACCTCGGGATCGCCAGCGAGGAAAAATTCAAGGGCAAGGGCGTGTCGGCCTGCGCCACTTGCGATGGCTTCTTTTTCCGCAACCAGGATGTCGCCGTGATCGGCGGCGGCAACACCGCGGTCGAGGAAGCGCTGTACCTCGCCAACCTCTGCCGCAAGGTCACGCTGGTGCACCGCCGCGACAAACTGCGCGCGGAAAAGATCATGCAGGACAAACTGTTCGAGAAGGCCGATGCCGGCAAGATCGAACTGGTGTGGAACCACACCGTGGACGAAGTGCTGGGCGACCACACCGGCGTCACCGGTTTGCGGCTGGTCAGCACCCAAGATGGCAGCAAGCGCGATATCACGGTCACCGGCATGTTCGTCGCGATCGGGCATACGCCCAACACCGGCGTGTTCGAAGGCCAGCTGGACATGCGCAACGGCTACATCCAGATCAGGAGCGGACTGGAGGGCAACGCCACCGCGACCAGCGTGCGCGGCGTGTTCGCGGCCGGCGACGTCGCGGACCATGTCTACCGCCAGGCGGTCACCTCGGCCGGATTCGGCTGCATGGCCGCCCTGGACGCGGAGCGCTTCCTGGATTCGATAAGAATGACCGGCTGACACGCGGGGCGCGTCAGCCCTCCAGCGCGTACAGTTCCCACGCACCGGCTATCCCGCCAAGCTGCTGCGCACCGACGCTGCGCAACTCCACGCCCGCGCCGGCGACGAGCTTGTTGACCGCGCCGGTGACCAGCACCTCGCCGGACTGCGCGGCCTGCGTGACCGCAGTACCAATCTCCACCGCTTCGCCGGCCAGGGCATCGCCGCGGCGCTCGCATTCGCCGACATGCACGCCCACCCGGACTTCCAGCCGCAGCTGGTCACGCAGGGTCTGCTGGATCGACGCCGCAAAACGCAATGCACGCACCGGACCGTCGAAGCTCACCAGGCAGCCGT
The DNA here is from genome assembly GCA_018241365.1 of Pseudomonadota bacterium. Classification (GTDB taxonomy): domain Bacteria; phylum Pseudomonadota; class Gammaproteobacteria; order Xanthomonadales; family Rhodanobacteraceae; genus 66-474. The sequence continues at coordinate 8,224 of JAFEDX010000191.1, read as the reverse complement.
TGCCGTCCACCTCGGCTGCCCGCCCATGGAAGCGCGACAATTCAGCGCATACGGTCATCTGCATCTTGCCCCGGACTTCACGCCAACGCGCATCGCCCAGGTTCGCCGCGACCTGGCGCGCGTTGGCAACCCGCAGGCACAACACGGTCGTCAATGCGCGCTCGCTGCCGGCAACCGGGCCGGCCTTGGCAAGGAAGGATTCGATGAGCGCCAGCACCGCGTCATCGCCCGGCAGCAGCACGTCGAGGTCGCTGCCCGGCAGGAATTCCAGGCGCGCGCCTTCGATGTGCTCGGCAAGATAGTAGGCGTGCGCCTGCGGGATCACCGCGAATTCACGCCGGTGCAGGATCAGGGTGGGCGCGCGGATCGATGACAGCACCGAGCGTGCGTCGAAATTGATGATGTAGCGGAATTCGGCCGCGGCCCGACGCGGCGAATACGCGACGCGCTGCATCCTGGTCACCCAGTCCACGTAGGCCGGGTCATTCGCCAGCGTCGGACGGGTCGCGCGCACCATGTCCGCGCTTCCCCACGTGTCTTCCCACTGCTGCGACAGGCGTTCAGCGCGTTCGTGTTTCTCGCCGCAGGGATAGCCGGGCGCCACCCGGAAACAGGCACTGGTGTTGCAGAGCAGCAACGCACGCACCCGATCCGGATAACTGCTGGCAAACAGCATCGAGGCCGAAGCGGCATCGCGCTCGGCCAGCAGCGCAGCGCTGCCGATTCCGGCCGCGTCGCATATCGCCAGCATGTCTTCCAGCCAGTCCTCCCAGGTCGGCGACAGGTTGGCCGGCAGCGGATCGGAAATGCCGCAACCGCGACGGTCGAACACGGTCAGGCGGCAAAACCGTGCCAACCTTTCCAGCAGTGCCGCATTGGCGGGATAGTCCCACAGGTTCTCGATGCCGCGGCTCATCGGATTGACGAGCAGGAGCTCATGCGGACCTTCACCAAGCGTCCGGTACGCAATGTCGCCATGCGGAGTGCGGGCGTACTGGATCGGTGGAGCTTGCATGCTCATACCGGTTCGGGTGCTGCAGGCTGCACGGGAAGGCAATTGTACGCGCAAGGAGCAGCCTTCGACATGCACCGGAACCGCCGGGCCACAGGCTGGATCGGCGCGGACATCCCGCAGCCCGGGCAGAACCCGTGTCGGATGCCGGGCCCACGGAACGCGGCCTACAATGCCACCATGCTGTCGCTGCACACCCACGAAACGATCGCAGAGATTGCGCAGGACGACTGGGACGCGCTGGCCGCCAGCGACAATCCCTTCGTCAGTCACGCCTTTCTCGCCGGACTGGAGGCTACCGGATGCATCCGCGCCGCGTTCGGCTGGCGCGCTCGGCACCTGACGCTGCGCGACGGCGCGAGGATGATCGGCGCAGTACCCTTGTACGTCAAGACCAACTCGCACGGTGAATACGTATTCGATTGGGCCTGGGCGGACGCATGGGAGCGCGCCGGCGGCAATTACTACCCGAAATTCCTGTGCGCGGTCCCGTACTCGCCGGTGACCGGGCCGCGCCTGCTGGTCGGCGCCGGGCCGGACGCACCGGATCACCGCCGTCATCTCGCGATGGCCTTGCGCGAGTTGACCGATCGCACGGGATTGTCGTCTCTGCACGTCGACTTCCTGCGCGAGGAAGAAACCCACGCTTTCGACAGCGTCTGGCTCGAGCGTTCGGACTGGCAGTTCCAGTGGAACAATCCGGGTGAATGGCGCGACTTCCAGGACTACCTCGACGCCCTCACCCACAAGCGCCGCAGCGCGATCCGGCGCGAACGCCAGCAGGTTGCCGGCGCCGGCATCGAATGCGAATTCCGCAACGGCGGATCACTGGGCGACCCGGAGTGGCGCACATTCCACCATCTCTACACCCATACGTTCGACGAGAAGGGCAATACCCCGACGCTGACCCTCGATTTTTTCCGCCATCTCGGCGCCGCGTTTCCCGCGCACTCGCACGTAGCCTTCGCGCGGCAAGAGCGCGAAATCATCGCCGGCGCCCTGTTCCTGTCCAGCAGCACCACGTTGTACGGCCGCTACTGGGGCGCGTTCGAACAAGTACCCGGGCTGCACTTCGAACTCTGTTATTACCAGGGCATCGACCACTGTTTGCGCCATGGGCTGCAACGCTTCGAACCCGGCGCACAGGGCCTGCACAAGCTCGCACGCGGATTCATGCCCACGCGCACACATTCGCGGCACTACATAGCCGATGCGGGATTCCGCGCCGCGATCCGCGCGGCGCTCGAGCGCGAAGCCGTGTTGCTGGAGACACGCGGCCGCGAACTGTTCGCACATTCACCGTTCGCGGAACGAAGCGGAACGGCATGAACCGGATCCAGCCACTCGGCGCGTCCACGCCCACCGCGTTCCCGGATCCCGGTACCGCGCTCGCCGACCCGAACGGCTTGCTGGCGTTCGGCGGCGACCTGTCGCCGCAACGGCTGCTCGCGGCCTACTCGCGCGGCATCTTCCCGTGGTATTCCGAGGGTGACCCGCTGTTGTGGTGGTCGCCCGATCCGCGCTGCGTGTTCGCCACCGATGGCGTGCACGTGTCGCACAGCTTCGCGAAGTTCCTGCGCAAGTGCGCTTGGCAATGGAGCATGGATCGCGCCTTCGACGAAGTGATGCACGCCTGCGCCGGCCCGCGCAAGGGCGATCCCGGCACTTGGATCACCCGCGACATGCTGACGGCCTACACCCATCTGCACCTGCTGGGCCATGCACATTCGCTCGAAATATGGGATGGCGACGCGCTGGTCGGAGGCATCTACGGCATCGTCGTGGGACGCATGTTCAGCGCCGAATCGATGTTCTCGCACCGCACCAACGCATCCAAGGTCGCGCTGGTAGCCCTGGCACAAACGTTGCGTGCGCGCGGTTTCCCGTGGATCGACGCCCAGGTTCCCAACCCTCATCTGTTGCGCATGGGCGCACGCACGCTCCCGCGTCGACAATTCCTTTCGGATCTCGCGCGCCTTGCGGCGCAACCCGCGCCGCGCGATTGGCCGCGAACGCGTACTCCCTTTTGAAACGGCTGTCGTGAAAATTCAGGCCACGGAAGGCCGTTCTGGTGTTCGGGAACTCACCATTTCCCGATTCATCGCGCCGATGGATGCAGCAGCGATCAGGGACGATCGCACGAAAAAAGCGTACATTGAACATCCCGCCGACCGGAGCCGCAGGCATGAATGACAAACCCGATCCCCTCAAGGCCGCGCAAGACGCCGCCGCCTCCGGACAACGCTTCAGCCGCGGCCTGGCCGATTCGGCGCAACAGATCTGGCTGGCTGGTTTGGGCGCACTGTCGCGCACCCAGCAGGAAGGCGGCAAATTCTTCGATGCGCTGGTCGAGGAAGGCGTGCGCATCCAGGAAAAGACCCACGCCTTTGCGCAGGAGCAGGTGCAGCAGGCGCGCGCCCAGACCGAGCCATGGGTCGAGGCCGCGCGCAAGCGCACCACCGCGGCCATGGGCAAGCTGGAACAGGCCTTCGATGAGCGCATTGCGCGCACCATGCAACGCATGCACATGCCCAGCCAGTCGGACATCCGGGACTTGTCCGAGCGCATCGATGCGCTGGCGCGCGAACTTCGCGCATCCCACGCACCGGCCGGCAAGCCACGCACGGCTAGCAAGCGCACCAAGCCCAAAGCCTGAACATGACCGCTGATCTCGCCAGTGATTTCCTGCAGGCTGCCGAAGACGTCAAGCGCCTGTCCGAGCGCCCGGACAACGACACCCTCCTGAAGTTGTACGCACTCTACAAACAGGCGACCGACGGCGATGCCTGCGGCCCGAAGCCGGGATTCTTCGACTTCGTCAACACCGCGAAATACGAGGCGTGGTCACGCCTGCGTGGCATGCGCGCCGACGAGGCCCGGCAAAAATACGTCGAGATGGTACGTCAGCTCGGCGCCTGAGCTCAGCGGTCACGCCGCTCGCGCTGGGTCACGGCAATCGCACGTGCGAGGTCGTGTTCGCGTTCGGTCGGCGCCGCGGCCAGGCCGGCACGCGCACCTTCCTGGTCGGCGGCGTCGCGGTTCTGGCTGAGCTTGTAACGCCCGACCAGACTCTCGATTTCAAGTTCGATGCCCACGATGTGGCGCATTTCCGCGCGCACGTAATCATCGGGCGCGTCGGTCACATGCCAGCGATGTTCGCGGCCGGACTCGTTGCGTTCGGTCAGCTGCGTCAACAGCGCATACAGCTTGGCATCGTCATGGAACGGCTTGAGCGTGCCGCGCACCTCGACCGCAAGGTAATCCCAGGTCGGCACCTGGCGCGGGTCGTCGCGCTTGCCCGGGTACCACGAAGGCGACACGTAGGCGTGCGGCCCCTGGAACACCACCAGTGCTGGCGCACCGGCATCCGGAACCTTCCACTGCGGGTTGTAACGCGCGAGATGGCCGACCAGCGTGCCGTGCTGGCCGCGTGTCGGGTCGAGCTCCCACGGCAGGTACGAGGTTGCGAAACCGCCGGCGGGCTGCGTGACCAGCAGTCCGAAATACAGTTCACGGATTGCCGCGTGCAAAACCTCGGGGCGATCTTCCCGGAACGCCGGGCTTGGATATGCCATGGAATGACCTCGTGGCTGGAAATGCTGAGCGTCAGCGCCGCGGCGGCGCGCCGATCTCGTGGCCTTCGTGCTGGCGGTCCCACGCGCGCAGCTCCTCGCGCAGGCCTGCGACGCGCTGGCGACCGAGCGCGTTGCGGTCCTCGTCCAGCAGTTCCCCGCCCAGCAGTTCGGCGATGCGCTGCGCCGTCGGCAGCATGGCTTCCCATGCATCGAGCGCAGGCAACGGCCCCGGCAAGGTGATGAAAAAGGTCACGCCGGGCGTGGTCAGTTCACCCACCCGACCCATGTCGAAGTAGCCGGGTTTCATCATGTTGGCCATGCTGAACACCGGGCCGGCGTCGGGCCGGCCTTCGACGAGGCGATGGAAGATGTGCATCGCGCCGTACCGCAACCCCGCTTTCTCCGCAGCCACCACGATGTCGCTGCCATGGAAGACGTCACCGTTTGCAGCGACCACGAACAGGCTGACGATCCGATCCACCGGGAACTCATGTGGACGCTCGCCCGCCGGCGGTGCACCTGCCTTGCGATCGGCCGCAACGGTCGCGCCGAGGCGGTCGAGTTCGCGTTGCAGGGCAACATCCAGCTCGCCCTGTTGCGGGACAGCCTCGTCTTCAGCCGCGGCTTCGCCCACATCACCGGTCTCACCCATCACCGGCTCGACGCGTTCGCCGCTCACCTTTGGCAACAACGTGCGCCGCCCTTGGCCGGGCTTGCGCGGACGTCCGAACAGGTAGATCGCCAACAGGATCACCACACCGATCGCGGCGATGATGATGCGCAGGACGTTGGGCGTAATGGCGTCGGGGCTCACGCGCGCACTGTAGCAAACCGCGCGCAGCCGCGACACCCGGCCATGTGCGCCACTACGCCGCGACGCCAGCCATCTTGGTCGCCTCGGCCAGGTCCACCTGCACCAATCGCGACACACCAGGCTCGCGCATGGTCACGCCGCACAACTGGTAGGCCATCTCCATGGTCGACTTGTTGTGGGTGACCACCATGAACTGCACCCTCTCGGACATGTCGCGCACCAGCTGGCCGAAGCGCCCGACGTTGCCTTCATCCAGCGGCGCGTCCACCTCGTCCAGCAGGCAGAACGGCGCCGGATTCAAGTTGAAGATCGCCATCACCAGTGCCACGGCGGTCATTGCCTTCTCGCCACCGGACAGCAACGAGATGTGGCTGTTCCGCTTGCCCGGAGGGCGCGCCATCATGGTGACACCGGCATCCAGCAGGTCCTCGCCGGTCAGCTCCAGATAGGCGTGGCCGCCGCCGAACAGTTTCGGGAACAGGTCCTGGAAGCCCGCGTTGACGCGGTCGAAGGTTTCCTTGAAGCGCTCGCGGGTTTCTCGGTCAATCTTGCGGATCGCGTTTTCCAGCGTTTCCAGCGCGGTGGTGAGGTCGGTCGTCTGCGCGTCGAGATAATCCTTGCGCTTGGCGGCCTCGGCGTGCTCGGAAATCGCGGCGAGATTGACCGGTTCGAGCCTGGCGATGCGCGTATCGAGGTCGGCGATCTTTTCCTGCCATGCGCCAGGCTGCACTTGGTCGGAAAGGTCGGCCAGCAGCGGCTCGATTTCAAGGCCGGCTTCGCGAATCGCCTCGGCAAGCTGCTCGGCGCGCAGGCGCTGGCCTTGTTCGTCGAGACGCAGCTTTTCCAGCGCGTCGCGCTCACCCGCCATGGCCTGCTCGGCGGCGTGTCGCGCCTGCTCGCGTTCACGCAACTCGTTCGCCGCCTCCTCGACCACGCGGCGCGCATCGACGAGCTTGCGATCCACCGTCAGGCGCTGGTCGAGGCAGGTCTGGCGTTCCTGCTCCAGCGTGGCGACCGGATCGCCGCCCGCGGCAAGGCGCGCATCCAAATCGGCGCGGTGTTTTTCCAGCTGCTCGCGCTGCGACTGCATGCGCGCCAGCGATTGCTCCAGCGCGGCCAGGGTGACGCGCCGGGATTCCAGCGCGATCGCGTGCCGATGCGCGGCATCGGAGGCTTCCTGCGCATCCTGGCGTGCGGCCTCGCGTCGCTGCAGCAGCTCCCGCCGTTCGGCTTCCAGGGCGACGCGCGCCTGCTCGTGCTCGCCCATGTTGGCGACCGCGGTCTGCATGCGTCCGCGTGCGGCCTGCAACAGGCGTTCGTTCTCCGCCAGCGACTGCTCGATCTGCGCCTGTTCGGCATCGATCGTGGCGAGGCGCGCCTTGGCGCTGTCGATGCGGCCTTGCCGGCTCTGCATCTCGCCGGCCAGTTCGGCAAGTCGCCGGTGCGCGTTGTAGGAATCGCGCTGCGCGTCGTCGCGCGCCTGCTCGGCCGCGCGCCGCTGGTCGCGGGCGTTGGCCTGGTGCTCCTGCAATTCCACGATGCGCTGTTCGACCGCCGCAAGCTCGGTGGTCGCCTGGTGCAACTCGCGTTCGCGCATCAGCACACCGACCTGCCCGCCTTCGGCGCGACGCACGCGGGCAAATCCCGGACCCAGCCACACGCCATCACGGGTGATCACCGTGTGCGCGGGCGCCAGCGTCGCAGCAATTCCGCGCGCTGCATCCAGCGATGCCGCGGTACGCACCTGCGCCAACAGTGCACGCGCGGCAGCCGGGCCTTCGACCTCGGCCGCCAGCGTGCCGGCCACGTCGAAATCCGTGACAGCATTTGCGCCGACCAGCGTCAGGTCCGCCCTGTCGATCCGGGCCAGTTCCTCCGCCAGCGTGGCCGGGTCGTCCACCAGCACGGCTTCCAGCATCCCGGCCAGCACGGTTTCCACCGCGCGTTCCCAACCCTCGTTGACCTTCAGGCGCGCGCCGAGGCGTTCGCCACCCGACAGACCGGTTTTCTGCAACCAGTCGCGCGCGGCATCGCGGTCACGTCCGAGCGCGGCGCGCTGCAGGGCTTCCAGCGAAGCGATCCGGCCACGCAGGGTCTGCTTCTGGGTATTCGCTTCGGCCAGCGCGGTCTGCGCTTGGCGTTCTTCGGACAGCAGGCGCTCGGCTTCGGCCTTGTGCTTGTCGAGGTTCGCGGTATGGGATTCGACCTGCGCCTTGCAGGCCTCGTGCTCGCCGGCCAGACCCTGTGCAGCAGACGCCAGGGCTTCGAGGTCGTGCTTGCCGCGCTCGTTGCGCAGTGTTTCGCGGCGGCGCGAAAGATCCAGCGCCTGCCGGTCCAGATGATCGATGTGGGTACGCTCGACCTCGGCTTCGCGCGAGGTGGACGCGGTCTGGCCGCTGTGCGCCTCCCAGCGTTGCTGCCACGCGACGTGCCCGGCTTCGGCTTCGTTCAGCGCCAGCGCGGCCTGTGCATCGGCGTCGCGCAGGCGTCCGGTTTCCGGCTCGGCCGCGGCGACAACAGCCTGCAGCTCGTCGCGCTGGGCCGTGTCGGCGCGCAGGTGGTCGGCAAGTTCGGCCCAGCTGCGCTCGGATTCCTCGCGGTCGTGCTGCAGGCGTTCCAGCATCTCGCGGTGGTGCTTGATCTGCTGCTCGACCCGCGCGAGTTCGGCGCCGACCTGATAGACCTCGGCTTGCACCGCGTTCATGGCTTCGACGTGCTGCTGGTGCGACTCGCGACCCTGCTCGATCTCGGCTTCGAGATGGCGCTGCGCAGCCAGCTTGCCTTCCAGCGCGGTTTCGGCCTCGCGCAAGGCTTGCCGCTGCA
>JAFEDX010000190.1 GCA_018241365.1 Pseudomonadota bacterium | reverse complement strand
GGTTCGTATCAGCGGCACCATTTCCAGGACGACGGCGTAGGTGGCATTGCCCAGCGCGCCCGAGGAACTGTCGACCTGGTTCAGGGCCGGGGACAGCCTCTCCAGCAAGAGGACGGCGCCTTCTGCTGACGATGCCGGATCCTGTCGGGCGACGGCGCGGACTTCAGCGATGGCCTCGTGAATGCGCTCGATTGCGAGCTTCGAGCCCTTCCAGCCGAACGCAGCGCGGCGGAAGCGGGTGCGGAATGCCCAGGCGTGCATCGAGGCAATCTCGCGGTCAGTGGCCGCCGCCGCCGTCTGTCGCGACCAGGTGGGCTTTGCAGTTGTGTAGCCTTGAGGATTGCTCTGAAGCCCCCTCCAGCGCGAGCAAGATGGGCGACAACTGCATTGCCTGTGTCTCAGTCATCCCGCGGCTGCCCGGAATGCGGCCTGGACTGCGCGAACCAGCGAGGGATGCAGCGTGCCCAGCTTCGGTGTCTGCCCGTGCGGCGCGGCCGGTGGTACCGAGAACCACTCGGTAGTGAATGGCAGGTCGACCGATTGCCGAAGGTCGAACTTCGTGTCGTAGCTGAGGCCGGCGGCTTCGTAGGCGGCGGGGTTCCTGTCGTGCAGGATCGAGAACTCGCCCCGGTACAGCGTGGTGGTTCTCTGGCTGGTGCCGTAGGCCACGCGCACCGTGAACTGCGGTGCGTCGTCATCGAAGACAACCAGGATCAGAGCTGGTCTCGGCTTGGGGCGGGGATGAATGTCGTCCGGGAAGTGACACCAGACGATGTCGCCAGCGATGGGCTCGGCCCACCAGCGCGGCGTCATGCAGGCGCCACCTCGAACAAGCTGGATCGCACCGACTGCTTCTTACCTTGCGGCGCCCGCTTCTTGATCTGCCGCATCTGCGCGGCGGTCAGCGCGGCGTCGTCGGCCTCGTACTGGGGCAATAGCTTGACTGCCATCTCGTGCAGAGCAAGGTGGATGACCTGCGTCTCATCCACGCCAAGGTGCTCAGCCAGCCGCTTGGCCGTGTGGCGGGTCACCCCCGTGGTGCTGTCTGCCGGCCGGTAGCGGAACGCGATCTGGTCGATGGGGGAACGGGTCGCCATGGCAAGATCTCTCT
>JAFEDX010000018.1 GCA_018241365.1 Pseudomonadota bacterium | reverse complement strand
GCGCCGGCGGTGCTCGCAATGCTCACGTACTGACGTGTACGTTCCGCTTGCTGCGCTCCGGCGTCACGCAATCAGGGAGCTCTGTCGCCATGGATGGCGTTGTGCGCTCGCGACGGCTCTTCAGGCGTTCCGCCAAGCTTCCTGGCCGCTACCCGTTGCACTATTGCGATGGGTATGCGAGGATTCGCCGCTCGTTGTCCGAACCGACCATGACGAACACCGCATCCAACGACCCGGTCATCCTCACCAGCGCCCGCGCGGCAGCGGGGATGACTTCGCGCGCGCGTCGACCGGAAATCCGACATCCGGCCGGGTAGGCAGTCGCGCGTTTTTTGGCTTCATCGCTTTCGACGAAACCCGGCCCATGTGCCGGGTTTTTGCTTTTCAGGCACGCATCCGTGCGTGCGCCCTTCAAACCGGGCACCCCGGTCGACATTTCACACAACCGTCCCGACATGACCCTTCGACACTTCCTCACCACCCAGGACTGGAGCCGCGCCGAGATCGACGCATTGCTGGACAGCGCCGCGGCGTTCAAGCGCTCGCCCATCGGCAACCAGCTCGCCGGCAGGTCGATCGCGCTGCTGTTCTTCAATCCTTCGATGCGCACCCGCACCAGCTTCGAGCTGGGAGCGTTCCAGCTGGGCGGCCATGCGGTGGTGTTGCAGCCTGGCAAGGACGCGTGGCCGGTCGAGTTCGAGGCCGGCACGGTGATGGATGGCGAAGCCGAGGAACACGTCGCCGAGGTTGCACGGGTGCTGTCCCGCTATGTGGATCTGATCGCGGTACGCGCGTTCCCTAAGTTCAGGGATTGGTCGGTCGATCGCGAGGATCGCGTGATCAAGGCGTTCGCGCAGTACGCGACGGTGCCGGTCATCAACATGGAAACCATCACGCATCCCTGCCAGGAGCTCGCGCATGCGCTGGCGCTCAAGGAACACCTGGGCGAGTTGCGCGGCAAGAAATACGTGCTGACCTGGACCTGGCACCCCAAGCCGCTTAACACCGCGGTCGCCAATTCCGCGCTGCTGATCGCGACGAAAATGGGCATGGACGTGACGCTGCTGTGTCCAACCCCGGACTACGTGCTGGACGAGCGCTACATGGCGTTCGGCGCCGCGAACGCGCGCGAAAACGGCGGTTCGCTGCGGGTGTCGCACGACATCGAGGATGCCTACCGTGGCGCCGATGCAGTGTATGCCAAGAGCTGGGGCGCGCTGCCGTATTTCGGTCGTTGGGAGGCCGAGAAACCCATCCGTGACGCGCACAAGCACTTCATTGTCGATGAGGCGAAGATGGCGTTGACCAACCACGCGGTGTTCAGCCATTGCCTGCCGTTGCGCCGCAACGTCAAGGCCACCGATGCGGTGATGGACGCGCCGTACTGCATCGCCATCGATGAGGCCGAGAACCGCTTGCACGTGCAGAAGGCGGTGATGGTCAGGCTCGCCACGCAAAGGGGAGCCAAGACATGAGCGGCCATTCGCACCATTACCGCGTCGCCGTGGAATGGACCGGCAACCGCGGCAGCGGTACCGACGGGTATCGAAACTATGGGCGCGAACACGTCATCCGGATTGATGGCAAGCCCGAAATCGCGGGTTCGTCGGATCCGATGTTCCGCGGCGATGCGTCGAAGCACAACCCCGAGGACATGCTGGTGGCGGTGCTTTCAACCTGCCATATGCTGGCCTACCTGCACATGGCGACCGTCGCCGGTGTCGTCGTGACGGCCTACGTGGATGCAGCGGAAGGCACGATGGTGACCGAGGGCGACGGCGGTCGCTTCGCGGAAGTCGTGTTGCGCCCGGTCGTGACGATCTCCGCTGCGAGCGATCCCGCCAAGGCCGAGGCTGCCCACGAAGCCGCGCATCACGCGTGCTTCATCGCGAATTCCGTCAATTTCCCGGTGCGCTGCGAGCCGCGCATCGTCGTCGCACACAACTGAGCCCAACGAGACATCAAGATCATGAGCAAGGATATTGTTCTGGCCTTTTCCGGCGGCCTCGACACCAGCTTCTGCGTGCCGTATCTCAAGGAACGCGGCTGGGCCGTGCACACCGTGTTCGCGGATACCGGCGGCGTGGGCGCCGAGGAACGCGCCTACATCGAGTCTCGCGCGAAGGAGCTCGGTGTGGCATCGCACGCCACCATCGATGGCGGCCCCGCGCTGTGGGAGCACTTCGTCAAGCCGTTCGTGTGGGCGGGCGAGGGTTACCAGGGGCAGTATCCGCTGCTGGTTTCCGATCGTTATCTGATCGTGGATGCCGCGCTCAAGCGGGCCATGGAACTCGACGCGCGCGCGATCGCGCACGGTTGCACCGGCATGGGCAACGACCAGGTGCGTTTTGACCTGGCGGTGAAGGCAATGGGTGATTACGAGATCGTCGCGCCGATCCGCGAGATCCAGAAGGAGCACGCGCAGACGCGTGCGTATGAACAGGCGTTCCTGAAGGAGCGCGGTTTCGACGTGCGTGCCAGGCAGCAGGCCTACACCATCAACGAGAACCTGCTGGGCGTGACCTTGTCCGGCGGCGAGATCGATCGCTGGGAAGCGCCGGGCGAGGGCGCACGCGGCTGGTGCAAGCCACGCGCGGAATGGCCGCCGCAACCGCTGCGGGTGACGGTCGGTTTCGAGAACGGCGAAGCAGTGCTGCTGGACGACCGCGCCCTTGACGGCCCCGGGCTGCTGGCCGACCTCAACCGCGCCTTCGCGCGTTACGGCGTGGGTCGTGGCCTTTACACCGGCGATACCACCATCGGTCTCAAGGGCCGGATCGTGTACGAGGCGCCGGGCCTGACCGCTTTGCTGATCGCGCACCGCGCACTGGAGGAAGCGGTGCTGACCAAACAGCAAAACCGTTTCAAGCCGGAAGTGGCGCGCAAATGGATCGAGCTGGTGTACGAAGGCTTCTTCCATGATCCGCTGAAGACCGATCTCGAAGCTTTCCTGCGCAGTTCGCAGCGGATGGTTACCGGCCTGGTCACGCTCGAAACCAACGGTGGCAGCGTGCAGGCGGTGGAAGTGAAGTCCACGCACATCCTCAACAGCAAGGGCGCGACCTACGCCCAGTCCGCGGATTGGGGCGTGGCCGAAGCGGAAGGCTTCATCAAGTTGTACGGGATGAGTTCGAGTCTCTGGGCCGAGGTCAATCGGTGATGGACGCGTTGCTCGGTGCCACGTTGCAGCATTTGCGCGCGCTGGTCGGGTTCGACACGCGCAATCCACCGCGCACGATCGGTACCGACGGTGTTTTCGATTGCCTGCGCGGAGAGTTGCCGGGCTTCGACGTCCGCGTGACCGACCACGGCGCGGGTGCTGTCAGCTTGTTCGCTACGCGCGGCAAGCCGAAATTGCTGTTCAACGTGCATCTCGACACCGTGCCGGATTCGCCGCATTGGTCGGCGAGTCCATTCACATTGCGCGTGACGACAGATCGTGCGATCGGCCTCGGCGCCTGCGACATCAAGGGCGCGGCAGCGGCCTTGCTGGCGGCGGCGAATGCGCACGCCGGCGACATGGCCTTGCTGTTCACCACCGATGAGGAAGGCGCCGATCCGCGCTGCATCCGGGCCTTCCTGGAAACCAAGCCTGTATTCGATGGCGTGTTGGTTGCGGAGCCCACGCGTGGCACGGCGGTGCTGGCGCATCGTGGCATCCAGTCGGTAATCGCACGCTTCGCAGGCCATGCCGGGCATGCCTCGGGCGAACAGAAGCCCGCCGACAGTGCGTTGCATCAAGCCGTGCGCTGGAGTCACGCCGCATTGGATTTCGCGGATTCGCAAGCACAAGAAATGTTCGGCGGACTGCACGGACTGCGCTTCAACCTCGGGCGCATCGAGGGTGGCATCAAGGCCAACATGATTGCGCCCTCGGCCGAGCTGCGCTTCGGGATGCGACCGTTGCCATCGATGGACATGGACGCACTGCTGGAGCGTCTGCGCACGTTGACCGAACCCGCGCCTGCGGAATATCGCGAAACCTTCCGCGGTTCGCCGTTGCCCGCCGACACCGCGAATGCACGGACTCGCGAGCAGGCTGCGCGCTCGCTCGCCGACGGGCTTGGCATTCCCGTGGGTGGTGCGGTCGATTTCTGGACCGAGGCCGCGTTGTTCTCGCAGGCCGGCTACACCACTTTTGTGTACGGACCTGGCGACATTGCCCAGGCCCACAGCGCCGATGAATGGGTCGCGCTGGACCAGTTGGAAACCGCTGCCGCTACCTACTTGCGGATATTGGAGAAGACCCGATGAACATGCACGTGCTCGATGTGATGGATCTCGTGGTCGCCGAGGGTGGCCAGCGGAGGTCGCTTCCGGCAGGCACGTCAGGAGCCGAACCTCAGCATGACTGACGTACGCACCACTATCGTGCGGCTGCTGTCGGCGATGGGCAGCGCCAAGGAAATCCAGCAGTACCTGAAGCGCTTCTCGCAGCAGGACGCCAAACGCTTCGCCGTCGTCAAGGTCGGCGGCGCGGTGCTGCGCGACGAGATGTCCGAGCTGGCGTCGTCGCTGACGTTCCTGCAACGCGTCGGGCTCACGCCGATCGTGTTGCACGGTGCGGGCCCGCAGCTCGACGAGGAGCTGGTCAAGGCCGGTATCGAGAAGCACACCGTCAACGGTTTGCGGGTCACGCCACCGCAGGCGCTCGGCATCGTGCGCCGCGTGTTCCACCAACAGAACCTTGCGCTGGTCGATGCGCTGCATGCAATGGACACGCGCGCGACTTCGGTGGTGTCGGGCGTGTTCGCCGCCAGTTACCTCGATCGCGAAAAATTCGGCCTGGTCGGCAAGGTCGGTGGGATCGAGCTGGCCCCCATCGAAGCCAGCCTGCGCATGGGTTCCATTCCGGTGATCGCCAGCCTCGGCGAAACGGAGGAAGGGCAGATCCTCAACATCAACGCCGATTTTGCCGCCAACGAACTGGTGCGCGTGCTGCAGCCGTACAAGATCGTGTTCCTCACCGGTACCGGCGGCCTGCTCGACGGCAGCGGCAAGATCATCGATTCGATCAACCTTTCCACCGAATTCGAGCGCCTGATGACGCAGCCGTGGGTGAGCGGTGGCATGCGTTTGAAGATCGAACAGATTGCCGATCTGCTGCAGGACCTGCCCTTGACCTCTTCGGTGTCGATCACACGGCCGGCCGAGCTCGCCAAGGAATTGTTCACCCACAAGGGCTCGGGCACGCTGGTGCGGCGCGGTGAGAAGGTGTTGCGCTTCGATTCGTGGAACGGCGTGGACCGCGAGCGGATGCGCACTCTGGTCAATTCAAGTTTTACGCCGCGCAAGCTGGTGGGCGATTACTTTGAACACACCAAGCCCTATCGAATCTATGTCAGCGAGAATTACCGGGCGGCGATGATTCTGACGATGGAGGACGGTTTGCCATACCTCGACAAGTTTGCGGTGCTCGACGATGCGCAGGGTGAAGGCCTGGGACGCGCGGTATGGCAGGTCATGCGTGCCGAGAACCCGAAGCTGTTCTGGCGCTCGCGCCACGGCAACCCGGTCAACGCGTTCTATCACGAACAGTCGGATGGCTGCCTCAAGCAGGAGCATTTCAAGGTGTTCTGGTACGGACTCGACAGCGACTTCAGCGTGATTGCGCGCTGCGTCACCCATTGTGCGCGACGGCAACCGACCTTGGTGGAATGAGATGGATACGGCGGGGAAAACCATCGGCATTGTGGGAGCGAGAGGTCACACCGGCGCAGAGTTGATCCGCATGATCGCGGCGCACCCTGCACTGGAGTTGGTGTTCGTGTCGTCGCGCGGACTGGATGGCCGGCGCGTGGCCGATCACAACGACGCGTATCGCGGTGAATTGCGCTACGCGACGCTCGATCCGCAAGCGGTTGCCGCGAAGCACGCCGAAATCGTGGTGCTGGCATTGCCGAACGGCAGGGCGGCGCCCTACGTCGAAGCCATCAATGCCGCCGAGCCGGATACCTTGATCGTCGATTTGTCCGCCGATTACCGGTTCGATCCATCCTGGTATTACGGCCTGCCCGAATTGACCCGCGGGAAATGGCAGGGCGGCAAGCACATCAGCAATCCGGGTTGCTATGCGACCGCGATCGAGCTGAGCGTCGCGCCGCTCAAGGATTTGCTGGCAGCGCCGCCGGTGTGTTTCGGTGTATCCGGTTATTCAGGCGCCGGTACCGCGCCGTCCGACAAGAACAATCCCGAAAAATTGCGCGACAACCTGATGCCGTATGCGTTGACCGGGCACGGACACGAAAAGGAAGCAGCTTTCCAGCTCGGCATCCCGGTGGAGTTCATGCCGCACGTCGCGCCGCACTTCCGTGGGCTGACGGTGACGACCAACCTGTACCTGTCTCGAGTGATGAAACGCGACGAGGTGATGGCGCGCTTCCATGCCGCGTACGCCAACGATCCGCTGGTGCATGTCGGCGACGACGCGCCCTGGGTCAGCCGTGTTGCCGGCAAGCACCATGCCGAAATCGGCGGGTTCGCGATGTCGGCGGATGGCCGGCGCGTGGTGGTGGTTGCGACGTTGGACAACCTGTTGAAAGGCGCGGCCACGCAGGCGATGCAGAACATCAACCTCGCGCTTGGGCTCGACGAATACACGGCGATACCCATGTAGGAGCCTGCGTGCAGGCGACCCGCATGGTTTTCAGCAATCACGGTCGCGTGCACGCACGCTCCCGCAACCAGCGAGGCGAATCACGATGCCCCAACCACTCTGGCAAAAATCCGGCAGCAAGGTCGATGCGAAGATCATGCGCTTCCTTGCCGGCGACGACGTGCTTCTGGATCGCGAGTTCTTCCTGCATGACATCGCTGCCAGCAAGGCGCACGTGGAAGGTCTGGCAAACATCGGCGTGGTCAGCACGGACGAAGCCACCGCACTGAAGCGCGAGCTGGATGCGCTGGCCGCGGATTTCACGAACGGGACTTTCGTGTTGGACGACCACTTCGAGGACGGTCATTCGGCGATCGAAGCGCGCCTGACCGAACGCCTTGGCGAAACCGGCCGCAAGGTACACGCCGGGCGCAGCCGCAACGACCAGGTCCTGGTGGCGACGCGGCTGTGGCTGAAGGAAAAGCTGGTCGCGCTCGCCACACATTGCAAGGCAGCGGCGCGGGTGTGCCTTGATCGGGCCGCGAACGAAACCCTGCCGATGCCGGGTTACACCCATCTGCAGCGCGCGGTGGTTTCGTCCACGTCGATGTGGTTTGCTGGATTCGTCGAAGGCTTCATCGACGACGCACAACGCGCGCTGGACACGCTCGCGTGGATCGATGCCAACCCGCTTGGCACTGCTGCTGGCTATGGGGTGAACCTCAAGCTCGACCGCGGGCACACCACGCGCGCGCTGGGGTTTGCCCGCATGCAGGTCGCGGCGACGTACGCGCAACTGTCGCGCGGCAAGTACGAGATGGCGGTACTGGAAGCCATCGGCAGCGCGCTGCTCGACGTGCGCCGGCTGGCGTGGGACCTGTCGCTGTTCACCACCGCCGAATTCGGCTTCGTGAATCTACCGGCCGAGTACACCACCGGCAGTTCGATCATGCCCAACAAGCGCAATCCCGACGTGGTCGAGCTGCTGCGAGCCAGTTACGCCAGTGTCGCGGCGGCGCGCACCGAGATCGAGCAATTGTTGTCGCTGCCTTCCGGCTACCAGCGCGACCTGCAAATCAGCAAGGGCGGGATCTTCCACGGCGTGCACCGTGGCCTGATCGCGTTGGAACTGGTGCCGGATTTGCTGGCACGCATGCAATGGAACGCAGCCGCCATGCGTGCGGCGATCGAGCTCGCGATGTACGCGACGGATGTCGCGATCGAGCAGGCCGCAGCGGGCGTGCCATTCCGCGATGCCTACCACGCCGCCGCGAAAGCCGCGCAATCCGCAGGGCAGGGGCGCACGCCCGAACACAGCCTCGCCGCACGCGTGTCGCCCGGCGCGCATGCCGACCTGTGCCTGGACGAACTGCGTGCCCGCCTCGATTCGCTCGATCAATGAGAGCGACCAAGTGCTGATGTGTGCGCTGGAATGAAACGCTCACCGAACCAATCGGGGCTGAGCGTGGCGCCGTTTGGCATGCCCACCAATCGGTGGAACCTTGAACCAGAGCAGCGGGTCCGAGGCGGACGATGGACTATTGGAACCCGTGGCTGCTTCGGACGCATGGCGACAATACTTGCCCCGGCTTGCTTCCTTGATCGCGGAGCCACGGTGCGCGCGGGATGGCACCGGATCAACGCTCCGGACAACGTGCGGGGGCCGTGCCTGCTTCCGCAGGATGCCGGCCGCGGACTTGGCTCAACCAGACATAGATGACGGGCGTCGTGTAGAGGGTCAGCAGTTGGCTCAGCAGCAGGCCGCCGACAATCGTGAACCCCAAGGGTCGCTGGAACGCCGAGCCGGTGCCGTGTGCAGCGGCCAGTGCCACGCCGGCCAGCATGGCGGCGAAGGTGGTCATCAGGATCGGCCGCAGCCGCAGCAGGCACGCTTCGCGTACTGCTTGGAGCGCGTTCGCGCCGTGTTCGCGCTCCGCCTTGAGCGCGAAGTCCACGAGCATGATGCCGTTCTTCTCCACGATGCCGATCAGCAGGATGATGCCGATGATCCCGATGGTCGACAGGTCGAGGCGTGCCGCATACAGCGCCAGCAGCGCGCCGAGGCCCGCTGCGGGCAGCGCGGACAGGATCACGAGCGGGTGGAGGACGCTCTCGTACAGCACGCCGAGGATGACGTACACCGCGAGCAGCGACAGCACCACCAGCCACGGCAGGCTGCTCAACGACTTCTGGAATGCTCCCGCGTTGCCCTGGAATTTCCCGATGACACTCGCAGGCATGTGGATCGCGGCAACCGCGCGATGGATCGCGTCCACGGCCTGCCCGAGCGACACGCCAGCCCGCAGGTTGAATGACAGCGTCACGGCGGGAAACTGGCCCTGGTGCGTCACGGACAACGGACCGACCTTGCGGCTATCGACGTCGACGACGGTGGACAGGCGCACCAGCGAATTCGTCAGCGACGACTTGACATAGAGATCGGCCAGCGATGCGAGGCTGTGCAGTTGGTTGGGTGTGATTTCAAGGATGATCGGGTAAGTACCAGCCTGGGTGAAATACTGCGTGATCTGGCGCTGGCCGTAGGCATCGTTCAAGGTGTCGTCGATCGCCTGGACGCTCACGCCGAGCGTTGCGGCCTTGCCGCGATCGATGTCCAGGCTCAACTGTGGCGCATCATCCTGCAGGTCACTGGCGACGCTTTCGATTTCGGGAAGCTTGCGCAGCGCGGCCAGCGCACGTCGCGCCCAGGTATGCAGCTCAACGGGATCCGGATCCTGCAGCGTGTACTCGTAGTTGCCGCGTGAATTGCGCCCGCCCACAGTAATGTCCTGCGTCGCGTGCATGTGCAGGGTCGCGTCGGAAATCCCATCGAGCTGTTTTTCGAGGCGCGCGATCACGCCTTGGGCAGACAGGTCACGCTCCGACCGCGGCTTCAGGACGATGAAGTAGCGGGCGGTGTTGGCGGTTTGCGCAAAACCGTTGCCGCCCGTGCTGCCGGTCCACGAGGCGACGCCCTCAACGGCCCGGTCGTTGCGCACGATCGCGTCGATCTGGCGTTCGAGTTGTTGCATCCGCTGCGGCGACACGCTTTGCGGTGCGTCGGCAAGCGCCTGGATCAACCCGGTGTCCTGCGCGGGAAAGAACCCCTTCGGGATGGCGAAGACCAGCGCCAGGGTCAAGGCCACCGTCGCCGCGAACAGCACCAGCATCAGGCGGACATGGCCGAGCGCGATGTCCAGCGTGCGTGCGTAAAAATCCGCGACCGGCTTGAACCAGTCACCGATCGTGAACCGTTGGCGCCCGGGCGTAGCGCCGGATCCGCGGACAACGAGCCGCGACAGCATCGGCGCGAACGTGAGGGAGGCGACCAGCGACACCGCGACCGCAGCGATCACCGTGAAGGCCAGCTCGCGGAACAGGCGGCCAACGATGCCGCTCATGAAACCGATCGGCAGCAGCACGGCAATCAGCGACAGGCTCATCGCGAGGACGGTGAAGCCGATCTCGCGCGTGCCGGCCAGCGCCGCCTGCAACGGCGGGCTGCCGGCTTCGATATGGCGATGGATGTTCTCGACCACCACGATGGCGTCATCCACGACGAAACCCACGGCGATCGTGAGGCCCATCAGGGACAGGTTGTCGAGGCTGAACCCGAGCGCGGCCATGGTCGCAAACGTGCCCAGCACGACGAGCACGATGGTGGCACCCGGCACCAGCGTCGCGCGCAGGTTGCGCAGGAACAGGCCCACGATCAGCACGACCAGCCCGATGGTCAGGGCCAGCGTGAACTCGACGTCCTTCACCGAGGCCCGGATGGTCGTCGTGCGGTTCAACACCGTGTCGAGCGTGATCGCGGCAGGCAGGTCGGCGGACAACGCCGGCAATTTCGCTTCGATGCGCCGGACCGTGTCAATGACATTCGCACCCGGCTGGCGATAGATCGTCAGCAGGATCGCGGGCTTGCCGTTGTAGTACGCGGCGGCGGTACGATCGGCCGCCGCGGCCACCGCGCGGCCGATGTCGCGGACGCGGATCGAAGACCCGTTGCGGTGTGCCACCACCACGTTGTCGAAGGCGGCCGCCGTGGTGACCTGATCGTTGGCCGAGATGGTGAATCCGGTGGTCGGCGTATCCAGTGCGCCCTTCGGCGCGTCGGTGGTTGCTGCGACCAGCGCTGGCCGGATCTCCTCCAGGGTCAGCCCCATCCCCGCAAGCTGTGCGGGATCGACCTGCACGCGGATCGCCGGCTTTTGCTCGCCACCGATGGAGACCTGCGCCACACCCTGAGCCTGCGAAATGTCCCTCGCCAGCACGTTCTGGACGTAATCATCCACGGTGGTGAGCGGCAGCGACTCGGACGTTGCAGCCAATACCAGGATCGGCGCGTCCGCCGGGTTGAGCTTCTTCCACGTCGGCGGCGTGGTCATGCTGGTCGGGAGCAACTTGCTCGCCGCAGTCAGCGCCTCCTGCACTTCCTGTGCGTCGGCATTGATGTCGGTGCCGAGGTCGAACTGGATGGTGATGGACGTCGCGCCCTGCGCGCTGAACGAGGTCAGTTCGGTGACACCCGCGATCTGCCCGAGCTGGCTCTCCAGCGGTGTCGCGACCGACGCGGCCATGGTGGTCGCGCTCGCACCGGGCAAGGTCGCCGTAACCTGGATGGTCGGGAAGTCCACCTGCGGCAACGGCGCCACGGGCAGGCGTGCGTAGGCAATCAGGCCCAGCAATCCGATCGCGGCCGCCAACAGGAGCGTCGCCACCGGCCGCCGGATGAACGGTGCGGACGGGTTCATGTCAGCCTACGTCGCAGCAGGGAACCGGCGTGTGGCAGTGTGCGCACGATACCACTTCCCCGTGCCCAGACCATCTCCCCGAGCGATAGTTACGGTCATGGTATTTTGTACCCACGCGTTACTGCCTGTCGTCGATATATGGCGTAATCTAGGGCCACGTTACACCAAGCGTGACTGAAATCTCGCACCCCATGGCATAACAAAACCTATTGGTGAAACCGTGGCCCGTCGTCCACCGTCCCTCAACCGCCTGCGTGCCTTCGAATCCGCCGCGCGCCTCGGCAGCTTTGCGGCCGCAGCCGCGGAATTGAACGTGACGCCAGCGGCGGTCAGCCAGAAAGTGCGATCGTTGGAAGAAGGGCTGGGCTTCAAGCTGTTCCGGCGGCACGCGAACAACCTTGAACTCACCGACCAGGGCCGGGCCTATCAACCCGGCCTGCATGACGCATTCGAGGCCATCAGCCGGTTGACGGAGCAGGTGCGTGCGATGCGCGCGGGGCCGGTGTTGACCGTCGGCGTGGCACCCGCGCTCGCCCTGCATTGGCTGATCCCGCGCTTGCCGGGGTTCAGCAAACTGCACGCCGACACGGAGGTTCGGGTCGCGACGGGTGGGTTGATGAACCCCTTGCGCGATGACTGGACCTGTACCGTCCGGCGCGGCGAAGGGAACTGGCCCGGTTACGAAGCCATGGAGCTCTTTCCATCGACGCTCGTGGCCGTGTGCACGCCGCAGGTCGCAAGGCAACTGCGGCGCATGCAGGATCTCCGCAAGGCGACCGGGATCGTCGTCGCCCATCTGCGCGAGCAGTGGGCCTGGTGGTCCGAGGCGATGGGGAACAAGGCTCCGGCGCGTTGCGCCAGCGAAGTCTCTTTCGGCAGTTCATCCATGGCGGTTCAAGCCGCCATCGACGGTGTTGGAGTGGCGGTGGCGCAAATCCATTACGTGAGCGACGCGCTGGCCGCACGTCGACTGGTGGCGCCATTCGGCATTCCGCCGCAGCGCTACGAATCCTGGTATCTGGCGTTTCGCACTGTTCGGTTGCAGGAGCCCGCGCTGGGGTGGTTTCGCGACTGGCTGCGCGGCGAGTCCGCGCGCCAGATGCAGTTGTGCGCGAAACTCGGCTGGCGTGCCTGACCCCCACGGGCGGAATCGCCGGGTGCGGATGCCTGTAGCCCCCAAACCATGCCGCGGCCATGGGTGGTCAGAGGGTGCAGAACGCGAATGGCCGAAACGGCAGGTACCGGACATTCGTGCGCCAGCCGGCAACGAGCGCTTCGGCCGGTTGCCATCCCTTGCACCACAACCCGATCAGCCTGTCGCCGGTTTGATCCGGTTCAGTGCGATGGATTTCCGGCGTTGGGCTGATTCTTCAGGTAACGATCGAACCAGGCGACGGTACGTTGCAGTGCATCGATCTGGTTTTCGCGTTTGGTGAAGCCGTGGCCTTCGTTCGGGTAGTAGTGCGCCTCGACGGTGCGGTCCGCGCCTTTCAGGATCGAGACGACTTGCTCGGCTTCTTCCTTCGGCACGCGGATGTCGTTCGCGCCCTGCAACACCAGCAGCGGCGCCTTCGCGTCCTTGATGTAGGTGATCGGCGAATCGGCTTCGTAGATCTTGCGGTCCTTCACGGGATCGCCCAGCAATGACATTTCGTACTGCCGCAGGAACGGATCCTCGTGCTGCAGCATGGTCATCCAGTTGATGATGCCGTATTCCTCGACCGCCGCCGCCCACGCGTCGGGCGTCTTGCCGATCGCCATCAGCGTCATGTAGCCGCCGTAGGAACCGCCGGTGATGCCGATCTTCTTCGGGTTCACGTAACCCGTCGCGACGAGGAATTTCGCGGCGTACACCTCATCCTGCAGGTCGCCGCCGCCGAGATCCTTGATGTTGGCCTTCTGGAAGGCCATGCCGTAGCCAGTCGAGCCGCGCACGTTGGGCGCGATGGCCACGTAGCCGCGCGAGGCCAGCGCCAACGCGGTGCGGTTGAAGCTGTCCACGGTCTGCCCGGTCGGGCCGCCGTGCGGCAGCACCACGCCGGGCGCGGCGCCGTCGCGTTTCAGGTTCGCGGGCATCCAGAGAAACGCGCTGATCACGGTGCCGTCGAAGCTCTTGTAATGCACGAGTTGCGAACGCGGCAGCGCATCCGGCTGGATGCTTGGCAGCGCGGAATGCGTCAACTGGCGCGGCGCGCCACCTGCGACTGGATAGATCCAGTAATCGGCGGGTTCGCTGGAACTCTGGTGCGAAACCAGCAGGCGGGAGCCGTCGCCGGAGAACGAGGTCGGGTTGCCGGCGGGCGTGTTCAAACCGTCCGGAAGATCGAGCTTGCGCGACTGTCCGTCTGCGATGTCGTAAAGATAAATGCCGCTGCGTCCGTCGGCGTTGATGAGGTAGAGCACCTGTTTGCCATCCGGCGAGAACTTGCCGGCGAAGGACTCCCACGGATCCTTCGTGAGCCAGCGGTAATCGTGCTTCGCGACGTCATACAGCGCGGCGCGGTTGGTGCCGCTTGCGGCGTTCGAGGCGACGGCCAACCAGCGGCCGTCCGGCGAAACCGCGCTCGCCATGATCAATACCTGTCCCTGGTGCGGCGTCAGTTCCGTGGCCTTGCCGGTGGCCAAGTCGATGCGCCACACGCTGGCGTCGGTGAAACCGGCGTTGATGCGGTTGGCGTACACGCTGCGGCCGTCGTGACTCCACGCCACCACCTGCCAGAGATGGTCCTTGCTCGCCTCGTGCGTCAATCGGCGGATCGCATGCGTCTTCCAGTCGAGCAGGGCGATGTCGGTGGCCGGGGCGGTTTTCGGCTTGATGTTGAAGGCGACCTGTTCTCCGTTCGGCGAGAACAGTGCGCCCGTGTTGGAGACATCGGGTTTCGGCGTGAGCTCGACGGGTTTGCCGCCGTTGGCCGGCACGGCATACAGCCTGAATTGTTCGTTGCCGCCCTGATCGGATTCATACACGATCCACTTGCCGTCCGGCGACCACGTCGCACCGTACTCGCGATCGTCCGAGCGCGTCATCTGCACCGGTGCGCCGCCTGCGGCGGGAACCTTCCACAGGTTGAAGCGGCCGGTGGTGTTGGTCGAAATCACGACCTCGCGACCATCGGGCGACCATGCGGCGCTTGCGATGCCATGCGTGAAGAACAGGTCGTGGATCGGCACCGGATGCGCCGCCGGGTTGCGCGTGGACTGGATCGAGGCGGGATCGGTCAGCGCGCGTTCCGGCGCCGGAACGGCTGCGAGCAAAGGGGCGGAAACGAAGACCAGCGCAACGGCGAGCCAACGCATGACGGCGTCCTCCTTCGGCTGAAGGAGAGCAGCCTACACCGCACCGCGTTCGGGAACAGGGCAGGAAGTCATGCGCGCCGGGGGTCTGCCGGCGCGGTATCAGAACGACATGAAATACCCGCCATTCACCGGGATATTGGCACCGGTGATGAAGCCGGCGTCGTCGGCGGTGAGGAAGGCGACGGTGCGCGCGATTTCGGAGGGTTCGCCGAGGCGACCGACCGGAATCTGGGCGACGATCTGGGCGCGGATTTCTTCCGGTACCTTCATCACCATTTCGGTCTTGCAATAGCCGGGCGACACGCTGTTGACGGTCACGCCCTTCTTCGCGACTTCGCGCGCCAGCGCCATGGTGAAACCGTGCATGCCGGCCTTGGCGGCGGAGTAGTTGGTCTGGCCGAACTGGCCGGTCTGGCCGTTGACCGAGCTGATGTTGACGATGCGGCCGAAGCCGCGTTCGGTCATGCCATCGACCGTGTTGCGGCACATGTTGAACACGCCGTCGAGGTTGACGTGCATCAGGTCGGTCCACTGCGCCGGGCTCATCTTCTTGAGGCTGGTGTCGCGGGTGATGCCGGCCGCGTTGACCACGATGTCCACGCTGCCGTACTTGTCGGTGACGTGCTTGATCAGGTTCTCGCAGTCGTCGAAATGCGCGACATCGGCGGGTGCAAACACGATGTTGCCGTTGTATTCACGGGTTTCTTCGCGGAACGCGGCGAGGCGTTCCTGCCGGTTGCCGAGGTCGGCGGCGATGACCTGGCGGCCGTTTTCCGCGAGTTGCTTGCAGATAGCGGTCCCGAGACCGCCGATGCCGCCGGTGACGATTGCTACACGCTTGCTCATTGAATTTCTCTCGTTGTGCGATCGTCCGTGTTCGCGAAAGCCGAAAGCGGCCATCCATGACCGCGTATTTCACGACGGTTATGCGGCACAGCGCCATGTGTTGCGCTGCAACATCCAAACGATGGTACGAAGCGCCGGACAGGGTGTCAACGGCGTTTGCGTGACGGCTTTCCGGAATCGGGATCGACGTCGTGGGCAGGTTTCGCGGGAGCGTTTCCGCCCGCCTGCAGGGTCTTCCACAGGTCGATGTTGCGCTCGGTGAGCTCGTTCAGCATCGACCAGGGAGTCTGGCCGAGCAGGCTGTTCAGCTGGCTGCGGAACTTGTCCTGTTGCTCCAGGAACACCTTGAGGCTGTTTTCCAGATAACCGCCCACGAAGCCTTGCATGGCATCGCCGTAGAAGCGGATGATCTGGGAAAGCAGCTGGGTCGAGAAGATCGGCTGGCCCTGCTGCTCGTGCTCGGCGATGATCTGCAGCAGCACGGCGCGGGTCAGGTCTTCGTTGGTCTTGGCATCGCGTACTTCGAAGGTTTCGCCCGACAGCACCAATTGCCGCACCTCTTCCAGCGTGATGTAGCTGGACACCTTGGTGTCGTACAGGCGGCGGTTGGGGTACTTCTTGATGACGCGCAGTGATGCCATGCCGCAAAGCTAGCACGGTATGCGGCGGCGCACCAGCAAACCGCCGAATAACCTGCTGCGCTCGGCAGCTTGCGTGCCGGCGGTGCTCGCACTGCGAAGGCGGGATGCCGGAGCGAACATTCGCGCAGCGAATGGCCCGGAGGGCGAGCCGCGGAAGCGGCGAGTCATGCTCACGTGCTGACGTGTACGCTCCGCTTGCTGCGCTCCGGCGTCACGCAATCACGGAGCTCTTTCGCCATGGATGGCGTTGTTCGCTCGCGACGGTTCTTCAACGGTTTGGTGTTTCAGCGAGGGCTTGATGGGGCGTCCTGAGTGCTTTCACCCAGCGGCAGCACGCTGTGGCCGCTGCTCTGGTTGATCATTTCCGCCGCGGCGACATAGATGCCGACGATGGCTGCAACCAGGCCGAGGTAACCGCCAAGCACGGTCAAGGCGTCGAGATGCAGCCATTCGGCCAGGGCGAGTGACAACAGCGACAGGCACAAACCCAGTGCGAACAGCATGCGTGCCACGCCGTCGCGGCAGGCCGCCAGCCAGATGCAGAACGCGAACAGTGCCCAGACGATGTAATACCAGCCGAGCATGCCGTGCGAGAGCGGGGGCGATCCAGCTCCAGCCAAATGGGTGGGCAAGCCACCCACCCACCAAAATGCCGCGAAGCCGACGAACAGCGTGGCGTCGAGTGCGTGGCCACGCAACCCTTGCGCGATCCCCGCGATGGCCATCACGCAGCCACCGAGGACGAGCGCCATCAGGCGGGGAAGGATCGCGTCGGGCGAATCGAACCAGCCGGCCGGGATCATGCTGGTCATCCACAAGCTGAGCGCGAAAGCCGCGTAACCCAGTCCCGCTGCGTTGGCAATCCTGTTCATCCTGGTCTCCGTCGATCGCACGCCTGCCCCGCCGGAGACGCGTCGATGAACGGGCGTCGATTATCCGCGGCGCGTGTGTAGAAACGGTCACGATCGCGACTTGCACGCAAAAAGACGCCGGGCATCACGAGGATGTCCGGCGTCGGAGTCACGCACTCATCCGTGCAGGATGGGTTCACCCGGACTCGGGTGCTCGCCAGTGGGCAGTACGCTGTGGCCGCGGCTCTCATTGATGACGTCCGCGAACGCCGTGTACATGCCGATCAACGCGGTCACGAGGCCAAGGTAGCCGCCCAGCGTGGTGAACCAGCCAAGGTGCGTCCAGCCGCCCAAGGCCAGCGCCAGCAGCGACAACCACAGGCCCAGCGTGAACAGGCTCTTGGCCGTGCCTTCACGGAAGTCGGCAAACCAGATGCCGAAGGCCAACACCGCCCACACGATGTAGTACCAGGACTGGTAGCCCGCACTGGGTGCCGCGGCGCCGCCGGCGATCGCGTGCGTGTTGAGCGCCCACGCCCACCAGAACGCGCCGAAGCCCGTGAACAGCAGCATGTCGGCGGTACGGCCGCGGAAGTACTCGAGGATCCCGGCGAGCGCCATCGCGGTGCCGCCGAGGGTGACAGCCAGCATCAGGTCGATCGAGCGTTCCGACGCACCGAACCAGCCTGCGTGGATCATGCTTACCATCCACAGCGTCAGGGCAAAGGCTGCATAGCCCAGCGTGGATGCATTTGCGGTTTTGTTCATGACAACCTCCATCGGTTGGAAGCGACTCAGCTTCCGGCGATGCGCCGGAGTTGGAGGTCAGTCATGATTATCGACAGCGGGCGTGCACGGCCCGTCACGACGGCGTGGCAATTTTCTGACGAATGCGTGCTGATGACGGACATCGTCACGCCGTCGTCATGCACAAGCAGATTTGTGCCGCGAGCGTCGATGACGAAGCGTCAGTCGCCCGTTACCTGCACGTTCGGCGCGCCATCTGCCGGCACCGTGTGCACCTTGCGCGCCGGCACCGCGAATTCGATGCCGAGTTCGTCGAATGCGCCCAGCACCGCGAGGTTGATGCGCTGCTGGATCCCGACGAACACGTTGTAGTCGGGGTCGAGCACGTAGTACACGAACTCGAATTCCAGCCCGGATTCGCCGAAGCCGGACAGATAGCCGCGGTCGAAGCGGGTGGGTTTCTCGGCCTGGATGAAGCCGCGCACGCGTTCGATCGCGGCCGGGATCCGGTCGCGCGGCGTGTCGAACGGCAGCGTGAAGTTGAAGACGATGCGGCGCTCGCGCCGGCGCGAGTAGTTGTGGATCAGGTCCTTCAGCAGCACCGAGTTCGCGATCGCGAGTTCTTCGCCCGACTGCGAGCGGATGCGGGTGGACTTGATGCCGACCCTGGTGACGGTGCCTTGCTCGTCGCCGAAGCCGATGGTTTCTCCGACCACGAAGGGTTTGTCCAGCCCGATGCTGATCGATGCGAACAGATCCCCGAGCACGTTCTGCGCGGCCAGCGCCACCGCCACGCCGCCGATGCCGAGGCTGGCGACGAAGGAGGTGATGGGCACACCGCCGAACGACAGCACCGCCAGCAGCAGCGTCACCCAGATCACGAACTGCACCGTCCAGGTCAGGATGCCCAGCATCACCGGATTGGCCGGCTCGTTGCCTCCGCGGCGCGCGGAGCGCCTGATCCACGACACCAGCAGCGCGCTGATCCAGAGCGCGACCTGGATGCCGACCAGCGCATAAGTCAGAAGGTGCAGCCAGCGCTGTGCCGCCAGGGCGTCCTCGGTGGTCTTGCCCCAATGCAGGAAATCCAGCGCCACGGCAATCGCGATCAACAGCAGCAGCCAGCCGCGGGTGGCCTTGGCCACGTCGGCCGCGGCCGCCAGTCCGGATCGATGCGTGCGTGCGGCGAGGTTGCGCAGGTGCGTGCCGAGCAGGGTGGTGGCGCCGTGCAGCACCGCGTAGCCAAGCAAGGCGCCGACTCCAGCGATGAACCATGCCCATGCGGTGTTGCCAAGCCATTCGCCGTGCTGGAACCAGTCATTCATCGCGCTGGAGGTCCTGTCGGATCGGGTGGGAGAAGCGCGGGGTCAGGGCGCCGGCTTGGGCGCGAGCTTGTCGTCCCCGCCGCCACGTTGCTGGAACATGCGCCGCATCACGAAGTCGGCGGTGACTTCCTCGCCGGTCAGCAGCATTGCCGCAAGCTCGCCGCCCAGGATCTGCGGCGCGATCACGACGTCGGGTTGCACCAGCTTCACACGTGCCAGGTGGTGTGCGTCGTTGACCGCTGCGACGGTGCGCGCCTTGCCCGCAAGTTCGCGCACCGCCAGCACCACGAAGGCGTTCTCGGAATCGTCCGGCAGCATCGCCAATACCGCCTGCGCCTTGTCGGCGCCGGCCCGGCGCAACACGTCCGCGTCGCTGGGTTCGCCGATCACCTTGTCGGTGTCTTCGGGGACGCCGGACTCGGGTTCCACGCGCATCAGCAGCGTCACCGGGTGTCCACGCCGGATCAGCTCGCGCAGGGTGTTCAGCGCAAGCGGGGTGTTGCCGATCACCACGAAATGGTTTTCTCGTTGCATGCGTTTGTCCTTGCGGCTGACGATGCGTTGCAGGCTGCGGGTGACCAGGGGCGCGATCACGGCGGTCAGCGAGGTTGCGAACACCGCGACACCGAGGATGATGATCGATATCGCGAACAGCTTGGCTTCGGGTGTCTGCGGCGTGATGTCGCCGTAGCCGACCGTGCTCATGGTGACCATCGCGAAGTACAGCGCGGTCACGAGGTCGGTCACCTTGGGGTGGAATTCGCTGCCAAGATAAAAGGTGCCGAAGGTGGCGTACACCAGCAGCATCACGACCGATGTCAGCGCGAACAGCGTGCTGGCGGTGACGCTGGTGCGGTCGAACTGGCGCCAGGCGGACACCAGCAGCGCCAGCATCAGGATGAAGTAGCCCAGCAGCAGGTGCGCGTGCGGGTGGTCGCTGTAGCCGAGGCTGACCGCGCCCGCCGCCGCCAATGCGAGTGCCATGGCCCACGCGAGGCGCGAGCGCAAAAGCAGTCCGACGGCCATGATCAGCATGCCCAGGCCGATCAGGATGGGTGGCAGTGACGCGGGGTGCAGGCCCTTGCCGCCACTCAGCAGCAGGTCGAGGATGTGCTGCCAGCGGCGGCCAAGCTCGCTTTGCAGCAGCCAGAACCCGCCAAGCCCCAGCAGGATGGCCAGCGGCACCTGCGGGAACCAGTGGCGTCCGCCGGTGCGCTGGTGGAACTGCTGGAAGCGATTGCGCAGGAGTTGGGCCGGGTTGGGCAGCATCGTCGCCGTGGAAATGAACCCGCGCCCACGATAGCAAGCCGTTTCGCGGCGCGCCAATATGCGGAGTGACGAAAGTCACTTATATCGGGCGGGCGATTCAGGTGATGATGTGCAACCACCACCCGGGACGATTTCAATGAACGTGCCCGATGCCAGCTTTGAACGCGCATCTCCCGGGAGGCCGCGCGTGTTGCGCGCGATCCTTGCGGGCGGCTTCATCGCCGGCACAGTCGATATCGGTGCCGCGGCACTGATCAACATGATCGATCCGCGCACCATCCTGCACTTCATTGCCGGTGGCGTGCTGGGCAAGGCCGCACTGCAGGGCGGGGCGGCGGTCGAATGGCTGGGGCTGTTCCTGCAGTGGGGCATGTCGCTGGTGATCGCCGCGATTTTCGTGCTGGCGGCGTTGCGTTTGCGCTGGCTGACCAGGCGGCCCGTGCTGGCGGGCCTTGCCTACGGCGTGGTGGTGTTCGTGGTGATGAATTACGTGGTGATGTTTTTCTCCGCGTGGCACCGCATCAACCACTTCACGCCACGGTCCTTCGCATTCAACCTGCTGGCGATGCTGCTGTTCGGATTGATCGTCGCGTTTGCCGCGCGCAGGTTCCTGGTTCGCGGACGTGGATGATCGACGGCTGCATCAATCCAGTGGCATGCGCATGAACGGTGAGGGTTCGCGTTCGATGAACTCGCGCTGCACGTGGGCCAGCAGGTCGCGCTGGCTGCCGAATGGAAACCCGTCGGCGGCATCCTGCATGGACAGCCAGCGATAGTCCGAATGTTCGCCATTCAATTGCACGTGCGCGTCCGGGGCAATCCTCGCCACGAAGGCAGGGACCACGGCGATGCATTCGTGGCCGGCGTCATAGAACTGCTCGCAAAAACTGGTCGCGTACAGCATGGTCGGGACCAGTCCGGTTTCTTCCCGCAGTTCACGGTGGGCCGCTTGCCATGCGGTTTCGCCGGCCTCGATGTGGCCCGCGACGTAACTCCACGCGCCGTGCAGGTATTCGCTGGCGCGTCGCAGCAGCAGGACTTCGGTGTCCGCACCGCTGCCGCGCAAGGCCAGCACGGAAACCATCTCGCAGCGGATTGGCAACATCGGCACGGGTTGAACTCGCGTGGGGCCGGAGGCCCGGCACCTGCGTGTTCTATCATGCCTGCATGCAAACAGCGCACACGGCGGTTGATGCGGGTGCCGCGCAGGGCATCCACGTCATCGATACGGGATTCCAGCGAGCGCGTTTCGATGCCGCCTACCTGATCGTCGAAAGCGGGCGTGCGGCCTTCATCGACTGCGGCACCCACCATTCGCAGCCGCGCTTGCTGGCGGCGTTGGCGCAGGCCGGACTCGGCGTGGAGAACGTGGACTGGCTGATCCTCACCCACGTCCACCTCGACCACGCCGGTGGCGCCGGCCAATTGATGGCGCGGCTGCCCAACGCGAAGCTGGTGGTACATCCGCGCGGCGCACGCCACATGGTCGATCCGTCGATCCTGTGGGCGGGAGCGAGTGCGGTGTATGGCGATGAGGAGATGCGCCGCAGCTACGGTGGGCTGCAGCCCGTGCCGGCCGAACGCGTGGTCGAGGCGGCCGATGGCCACGTCGTCGATCTCGCCGGGCGTCGCCTGCGTTGCCTGGACACGCCCGGCCATGCCAAGCACCACAACGCCATCCTCGACGAACGCAGCGGCTGCATTTTCAGCGGCGACACGTTCGGGTTGTCGTATCGCGAGTTCGATACGGCGAAAGGGGCATTCATCATCCCGACCACCTCGCCGGTGCAGTTCGACCCCGACGCGCTGCACGCGTCGATCCGGCGGCTGGTTGCGCTCGCTCCGCCGGCCATTTACCTCACCCACTTCGGGCCGGTGACCGAGGTGCGGCGGCTGGCTGACGATCTGCACGCAACCGTCGATGCCATGGTCGCACTGGCGCGCCAGTTCGCACGCGACGGGAGCCGCCACGCAAAACTGACCGCAGCCATCGCACGGCTTTACGTTGAGCGGGCGCACGCGCACGGTTGCAGGCAATCGGCGGATGAAATCCGCAGCCTGCTCGCCATCGACATCGAACTGAATGCGCAAGGCCTGGAAGTGTGGCTGGACCGGATGGCCGCAGGCCGTTGAGGGCTTGGCCAACGCCGCGACCATGACGATTGTCCCATGCGGCACGTCCCGCAGCGGCGTAAAAAGGCGGGATGACCGCGCGCGAAACGCGCGCAGTGGCCGTGCCATGCACGCATTGGGGTTCTGACCGAAGGGGTTGGAAATGAAACGAACGAGACTGCACAAACTGGGCGTGGCGCTGGCGTGCCTGTCGTTGACCTGCGCAGCGGGTGCGGCGACGCCGCCTGCCTCCACGGCGGAATCGACCGGCGGCATGCTGGGCTTCACTGCCAGCGGCGCGACGCAGCAGCATCAACTTGAACAGCGCTTCGACGCGCTGCTGAATGCCGACGAGATCCGCGGCTGGTTGAAGCAGATGTCGTCCGAACCCAACCAGGTCGGTTCGCCGCACGACAAGGCCAACGCCGAGTGGATGCTGGCGCAGTTCAAGAGCTGGGGTTGGGATGCGCACATCGAACAGTTCGACGTGCTGTATCCGACGCCCATCCACGAATCGGTGGAGCTGGTGGCGCCGACCACGTTCAAGGCCACGCTGCACGAGCCGCCGATCAAGGGCGACAGTACCTCGGCGTTGCCGGGTGCACTGCCGCCGTACAACGTGTATGGCGCCGACGGCGATGTCACCGGCGAACTGGTGTACGTCAATTACGGCATGCCCGACGACTACAAGGAACTGGCGCGCCTCGGCATCAGCGTCAAGGGCAAGATCGTGATCACCCGGTATGGCGGCGGTTGGCGCGGACTGAAGCCGGAACTGGCCCATGAACACGGCGCCATTGGCTGCCTGATTTATTCCGACCCGCGCAACGACGGCTATTTCACCGGCGATCCGTATCCGGTGGGTCCAACGCGCCCACCCGAGGGTGTGCAGCGCGGCTCGGTGATGAAGATGCAACTCTATCCCGGCGATCCGACCACCCCCGGTTACGGCTCGGTGCCGGGCGCCAAGCACGTTCCGATCGAAGACGCCAAGACCGTCCTGAAGATCCCGGTGCTGCCGATTTCCTATGCCGATGCGACGCCGCTGCTGCAGGCGCTGGGCGGTCCGGACGCGCCGGAAAACTGGCGCGGCGCGCTGCCCTTCACCTACCACGTGGGTGCGGGCCCGGCCAAGGTGCACATGGTGGTGAAGTCGGATTGGAGCCTGAAGCCCATCTATGACGTGATCGCCAAGCTGCCGGGTTCCAGCGCTGCCGACCAGTGGGTGTTGCGCGGCAACCACCACGACGGCTGGGTGTTTGGCGCGTTCGATCCCCTGGCAGGCATGGTTTCCGAACTGGCCGAGGCCAAGGCCATGGGTACGCTGTACCAGCAGGGCTGGAGGCCGAAGCGCACCATCGTCTATGCCAGTTGGGATGGCGAAGAACCGGGCCTGCTCGGTTCCACCGAGTGGGCCGAAACGCACGGCAAGGAATTGCAGCAGAAGGCTGTGCTGTACCTCAATTCCGACACCAACGGACGCGGGATGCTGATGGCGGGCGGCAGCCACTCGTACCAACATCTGATGAACCAGGTCGCGGCGTCCGTGACCGACCCCGAAACCAAGGCGAGCGTGCAGCAACGCCAGCGCGCGTTCCTCGAAGTGAGCGCCACCGAGCCTGGCGCCAGCCCGAGGTTCAAGGCCATGGCCAAGCAGGCGGAGAAGGGTGGGGACCTGGAAATCGAGCCGCTGGGTTCAGGCTCCGACTACAGCGCGTTCCTGCAACACCTCGGCATTGCCACGCTCGACATCGGGTTTGGCGGCGAGGCCAACCAGGGTGGCGTGTACCACTCGCGCTACGATGACTTCGATCACTTCGACCGATTTGGCGACCCGGGCTTCCACTATGAAGTGGCGCTGGCGCAAGTGGCCGGTCGCATCGTGATGCGCACCGCCGATGCAGAAGTGTTGCCGATGCGTTTTGGCGATTTCAGCACCACGCTGGACGGTTACATCGAGCAGATGCACAAGCTGGTGGACAGCCAGCGCAAGGCGGCCGAGGCGCAGCACAAGCTGCTGGATGCCGGCGCCTACAAGTTGGCGGCCGACCCACTGCATCCGGTCGCGCCTCCGGAGCGCCTGTCCGACGTGCCGAAGATCGACTTCGCGCCGCTGGATGCGGCGGCAAAGAAGTTGAAGGCCAGCGCGCAAGCCTATGAAAAGGCTTACCACGCGCGTTCTGAAAAGGGTCTGGACATCCCGGCCGCACAGCTGGCGCAGGTCAACCAGTTGATGGGTACGCTGGAACAGCGCCTGCTGGACGAACAGGGCCTGCCGGGGCGTCCCTGGTACAAGAACATGATCCAGGCGCCGGGCGAGTTGACGGGCTATGCGCCCAAGATCATCCCGGCCGTGCACGAAGCGCTGGACGCGCGCGACTGGCAACGCGCCGACCAGTACGCGGCGGTCACGGCGAAGACTCTCGACAACTATCGCGCGCAGCTTGACCAATTGACGGCCTTGCTCAAGCGGTAGGAGCGAGCGTGCTCGCGACGGCAGCCGCGACCGTTCGCAACGAACGCGCGACGGTCGGGCCTGCCGGCCCTCCTACAAGAGCCTTGTAGGAGCGACCGTGGTCGCGACGCAGCCGCGACCGTTCGCAACGAACGCGCGACGGTCGGGTCTACCGGCCCTCCTGCACCCTCCTTGCAGGAGCGGCGGGAGCCGCGACCA
>JAFEDX010000189.1 GCA_018241365.1 Pseudomonadota bacterium | reverse complement strand
GTCAGCCTGCTGCGCAACCAGGGCTTCGCTTCTCGCACGGTCTCCGTTCGCGTGTCGGAGCAGGACGTGCAGCAGGCGGGACGGCAGGTGGACGCTGCGCGCATCGAGGCCGTGTCGGCTACGACGGAACGCTCGGCCGCGCTGTCGGAGGTGTTTTCGAAGGGGTTGAATCAAGTTCGGTCCACGCGAAGCAGCAGGGGCACGGCATCGAGCAGCTATGAGCAGGTCGGGGACTCCCTGAATCGGCTGGACCAAGTCATTCAGACGGTCGTGCAGAACACCGGCCTCAACCAGGCTCAGGTTGCGCGCATTGCTTTCGGCGCTTCAGCTCACCTGGGCGCGGATGGAAAGATCTTTGGTGGCGAAGTGCGCACAAACGCAGACAAGACGTTCCAGTCCAGCTTGTCCGTTCAAGAACAGAAGGTACTCGCCAGCATGAGCAGCGAACAGCTGAATGCATTCAAGCAATTTGGCGATCGTGTGACTCGGGATAGAAGCTTCCTGCAGGCAATCTCGACCGACGAGCGTGAAGCAAGAGAATCCGCCTCTCGGCTCGGGTCCACACAGGCACGGTCAGAGCGCGCTGATGCCGCGTTGGCTGAACGCACGAGCTTCGCCGAACGGGTATCGGCTGCGTACGAGAAGGGCGAGGCGATCTCGATTGACATTGCTCAGGATCCGCACAACCTCGAGATGTTCATGCGCTATGCGCAGACCTACGGCGGCAACAGTGCGGCTGCGCATGCTCTGCTGAGCGCAGAACTAGCTCGGAGATCGCTGCAGCCAAACAGGACGCTGTCGGATGGCAGCGGCTTGCCAACTTCCTTCAGCGAAACACGCTCGCAGCACGAGCAACAGCGTCGGGATGTACAGCCTTCTGCTGACATAGACGCCACGCATCGCGCGCAGCTGAGTCGCGTCGCTCGTTCGGCAGGTGGTACCAACCAGCCGCTCGATGCGGGAACTGCTCCAGAATCTGCCCTTCGCGAGGAGGTTCGTTCTGGTGGCGAACGGCTGCGCAACGTTACCGCCTCCAACCCTCACGAGTTCGACCGGAAGTCGGAACTCGTCAGGACGGATGACGGCACGCTCAAGTCGACGAAGTCACTGACTTGGCAGACAGCAAAGCAGAT
>JAFEDX010000188.1 GCA_018241365.1 Pseudomonadota bacterium | reverse complement strand
GTGGTCGCGAGCACGCTCGCTCCTACGACGGGTACAAAGGCGGCAGTGCCGGGTCGTCGGCGCCGGCAGGTTCACGCTCCATTCGCCAGACAAACCCGCCTGCGAAGACTCGCGCGACAGCCGCACACGCTGCCGTGGCATCACCGCCCCGCCAACGCGCGCGCTGCAATCCATCCAACGCGTCTTGTTGTGCCGGATCGGACAACGCAGCCCGCAACGATCCCGCCTGCGTGATGGCGGGACGCTCGGCACGCGCCCACGCCAACAGCGCGTGTTCGCACGCTGCAGCATCGCCGCCACGCGTCGCGTCCAGCGCGCGTTTATGCAGTACGCGTGCATCGACCGGCGCCGATACAGGTGCAGCGTGAGCGGCTGCAGGCGCTGCGGACAGTGCACGATCGCGCGCCTTTCGACCGCGCAGGAACCACCATGCCGCAGCGACGATTGCGAGCACCCACAACAGCAGGCTCGCCAGCGCGACGTTGCGCCAGAGGCTTGGCGCAGCGACAGCACCGCCACGCACGGTCGCCGCCGATGCCGCCGGCGCAACCCGCGTGGCGCTGCTTCCGACCGGCGCGGCGACAGCCGGTGGAACCGGCGCGGAGGGACTCGCCACCACGCCGCTGACCGCCAGCGTGTGCGCCGGCACCCTCGCCTGCTCGGCGCTGTCGCGCGTCACGTTCCACCAGTCCAGGGTGATCGCAGGCAACGTGAGCGCGCCGTTGCGATCCGGCACGATCGCAAAGCTGCGCGTGCGCGTGCCCTGCAGCCACTGGCCGGAGTCATCGGTGCTGTCGCGGGTCTGATCGGGATACACCCGCGCGCCGGCGATCGGCGGCAGTTCCGGTTCCGGCAACGCTCCGGCAGGCTGGCCGTCGGCGCTGATGCTGAGCGTCACTGTCAGCGGCGCCCCGGCATCCAGCTTGCCATCCGCCGGCAGGCCGGTCAGTTGCAGCTGCACGCCGCGTGCCGGCAGCCACGGCTTGCCTGCGCCCGCCGGGGCTGCGCGCGCGTCGAGCCGGGTGACCGGCGCCGTCGCGCGCACCGGACTGCCGAAGCCATTCAGCGGTGAATTCAGCAGGGCATTGGGGTTGTTGAGCCAACCATTCGGAATTCCCGACCCGAGCCGCTGGCCTT
>JAFEDX010000187.1 GCA_018241365.1 Pseudomonadota bacterium | reverse complement strand
TGTACGAAGCGAAATCCTTCATGCTGAGGATGCCGCCGTGGGCCTCGCTGGCCTTGACCACGGCTTTGGCGATCGAGCCTTTGTAGAATTCGTCGGTACCACCCTTGGCGATCTTCTCCAGGGTGTTGGCAAGATCCTTCTGCACCAGCAGGTCGCCGGCCTTCCACGGCTTGCCGCCGTGGCCGAAGACAGCCGCGGATTCCGGGTACTTGTTGAGTTCGTCGAGGCGGCCGTTGATGATTTCGGCGTCGCCTTCTTCCAGCACGAAACCTTCGCGGGCCAGCTTGATCGCGGGTGCGATGACCTGCGCGACGCTCATGGTGCCGTACTTCTTGAGCGCGGTGTCGAGGCCCATCACGGTGCCCGGCACGCCCACGCCGAGGTAGGTGTCGGTGCTGCGGCCCTCGACCACGTCGCCCTTGGCGTCGAGGAACATGTTCGGGGTCGCCTTCAGCGGCGCCTTTTCGCGGAAGTTCAGGAACAGGTTTCGGCCATCCTTCAGATGGATGGTCATGAAGCCGCCGCCGCCGATGTTGCCGCAACACGGCTGCGTCACGGCCAGCGCATAACCCACGGCGACCGCCGCGTCGATCGCGTTGCCGCCTTCCTTCAGGATCTTCACGCCGGCGTCGGTGGCGTAGTGCTGGTCCGAGACGACCATCGCGTGTTTCGCCGTGACCGGCCTGGCCTTGGCCAGCATCGCCTGCGTGGCCGCCGGTGCGTGCGTGAAGTTGGGTGCGGCGGAACGCGTGTCGCGTGCGACGGCCGCGGTGCTGAGTGCAGCGATCGCGAATGCCAGCACGGTGCTCGGTAACAGCGCGCCGCAGCGCGCGTTTTTCTGAAGGGGATGCTTGGACATCACTTTTACCTTTTGATCATCGAATCGAAATTGGTCGCTGGCGCAGAAGCATCAATGAAAAATGCGGTTGGTGACATGCCTGGCGTTTGTGGACGATGCGGCAACACATCCCCGTGACGCGCGCATCATCAGCCGCCCCAGAATCCCGGCAATGGAGGCGAGAGCAAACCGTGTGCCAGTTTGACCCCGTTGGCGTGATCGTTTTCGAGCCACAGCGGTCCGTCGAGGTCGATGAACTCCGCTTCGCGCGCGATTTCCAGCGCCGGCGCGATGCCGAGCGAC
>JAFEDX010000186.1 GCA_018241365.1 Pseudomonadota bacterium | reverse complement strand
TCGCCGCCGTACAGCTTGATGCCGAGCTTGGCCTTGGGCCGCGCGATCACGCGCGCCATGCCGGCAAGGCCGTTGGTGGCGAGCAGCGCCGCGAACGCATCGTGGTCGTCCTTGCGCACCTGCACGACTGCACCGAGTTCCTCGTTGAACAGCGCGCGCAGGGCGTTGTCGGCCCAGCCGTCCAGGAAGATTTCGAGCCCGCAGTGGCCCGCGAAGGCCATCTCCAGCAGGGTGACGATCACACCGCCGTCGGAGCGGTCGTGGTAGGCCAGCAGCAGGTTCTGCTTTTGCGCGGCGCGCACCAGAGCGAACAGCGCACGCAGGCGCTGCGGGTCGTCGAAATCGGGCGGGATGCCGCCGCGGCGGTCGAAGGCCTGGGTCAGCACCGAAGCGCCGAGGCGGTCGCGCCCGGCACCGAGATCGAGCAGCCACAGTTCGCTGTCGCCCGCGTCCATCCGCAGTTGCGGCGTCAGCGTACGGCGCGCATCGGCGATGCGCGCGAAGGCGCTGACGATCAGCGACACCGGCGCGATGGTGCGCTGTTCTTTTCCGTCGCTGTTCCACAGCGTACGCATCGACAGCGAATCCTTGCCGACCGGGATCGAGATGCCAAGCTTGGCGCACAGCGCGGAAGTCGTCTGCACCGCGTCGAACAGCGCGGCGTCTTCGCCGGCGTGGCCGATCGCGGCCATCCAGTTGGCGGACAGGCGGATTTCATCGAGCTTTTCCACCGGCGCCGCGATCAGGTTGGTGATGGCTTCGCCCAGCGCCATGCGCGCCGAGGCCGCGCCATCCAGCACCGCGACCGGCGCTCGTTCGCCCATCGCCATGGCTTCGCCGGCGTAGCCGTCGAAGTCGGCCAGCGTCACCGCGCAGTCCGCGACCGGCACCTGCCACGGCCCGACCAGTTGGTCGCGCGCGCACAGGCCGCCGACGCTGCGGTCGCCGATGTGGATCAGGAATGCCTTGCCGGCGACCGCCGGCATGCGCAACACACGCTCGACCGCTTCGTCGAGGCCGATGTTGCTGAGGTCAGGGATGATTTCGAGTTGCGGTTTGACGCGCGTTGCGTCGCGCTGCATCTTTGGCGGTTTGCCGAGCAGCATCGCAAGTTCGAGGTCGATCACCTGCGGATCGCGTTTCGA
>JAFEDX010000185.1 GCA_018241365.1 Pseudomonadota bacterium | reverse complement strand
GGCCATCCGTGCCAAGGGCGTCCGCGACGGATCATTCGTGGGACTCCACATGGAACGCACCAGCCGCTACGTCGTCAGCGTGCTCGCGGTTCTCAAGGCCAATGCGGCCGTCGTGCCGCTGCCGCCCTCCTATCCACATAGCCGCCTTCGCGAGATCCTCGCGTTCGCGGCCCTCGATGCCGTCATCGACGATCTCGACACCCCCCTGGACCCGCACCTGCACGAGCGGATATTGCATGCCCCCGACCTGGGCAGCATTGGCGCTGAAATGCCCAAGGCTGTCCCCGGCAGCCCCGACGAGCCGGCGTTTGTCCTGTGTTCTTCGGGCTCCACCGGCAAGCCCAAGATGGTCGTCCGCAGCCACCGCTCGTTCTTCCACCGCCTGCTATGGACCTGGAACACGCACCCCTACGAACCCGGCGAAGTGTGTTGCCAGAAGGCATACATGACGACTACGCACGCCGTCTATGAACTCTTCGAACCGCTGCTCCGCGGCATTCCGGTATGCATCATCCCTGACCAGCAAGCGAAAACACTGGAACCGTTCTGGGACGTAATCAGACGCCAAGCCATCTCCCGCCTGTTGCTGGTGCCGTCCGTCTTGCAGGCATCCCTGGACATGCCGGGCTTCGCGCCACCGGACATCAAGGTGCTCGTTCTCATGGGCGAGTACGTTTCCGCCCGGCTCGCCGCGCGAGCCGCCGCGGCGTTCCCACTGTCAACGAAGATTTATTCCATTTACGGCAGCACGGAAGCCAGTTCCACGCTCGTTTGTGATGTCCGCAAGTCGGTCCAACTGGGGGGCGAACTTCCGCTCGGAGAGCCGATCTCCCCTGACATTCGAGCGTACGTGCTGGACGACGACCTCGCACCCGTCGACGCAGGTGCAGAGGGCATGCTTTACCTTGCCGGGCCGGCCCTGTTCTCAGGGTATTTCAGGGATCCCGCGCTGACCGAGGCGGCGTTTGCCATGCTTGATGGTGGCGAGCGGGTGTATCGCACCAACGACCGCGTGCGCCGGACGGTGGCAAACGGACTCGAGTTTCTGGGCCGCGTTGACCACACGGTCAAAATCAGGGGCTTTCGCGTCGATCTGCAAGAAGTTGAGAAAACGATCGCGCTGCTGCCCGCCGCAAGCCAGTGTGCC
>JAFEDX010000184.1 GCA_018241365.1 Pseudomonadota bacterium | reverse complement strand
CCGCTGCCGGTTACGTCGAGCGAAAGACCTGGCGTAGACCAGATCGGATGACGCACGACGTGGATGCGTCCGGAAAGATCCGGATTAAGCTCCACGTTGTGGCCGAACACCGTGAGGTTTTCGGCCTCGAATTCGTACGAATACACCGAGCCTCCCGGCCCGGCGCGCAGCGCGAAATACAAGGCGGTGTCGCCCCAGCAGCCACCGGCGTCGATCACGGTATCACCCGGCTCGACCTCGATGACCTCGCCAGCGCGGTCGAACCGGTATTGCTGCAGAGAGAACGTGTTGACGACATTGAGCAGGTGTCCGCGCAGGCGCACGGGAATGCCGGCGGGAGCGAGATCGTAATCGTCGAGCGTCACGTCGCACGCCAGACGTTGGCTGGCCTCAACGCGCCGCTGCTCGCGCTGGACGATCTTCGCGGCGTCCCAGTAGCGCGGTCCGCTCAGCGGCAATCGCACGTGCCGGCTGCCGAGCGCGCGGAACGCCAGCACGGCGATCATCAGTTCGCGCGAAGCGTCGTCCGCGAACCGGTCGTAGACCCATTGCAATTCGGACGAGTGCGCAACGGTGCGCGCCGCACGCAACGCGGAGCGCACGCGTTCGCCACCGAATTTGCGCGCATACCACCGCCATTTCGACGACCCGGTGATCCCTTGGGGGAAACGATAGATGTCGAAGTTGTCCTGCTGCTCACTGCGCCAGTCCTGGCGCAGGCGGGCCACGAAGGCGTCGCGGAATGCATGATCGTTGCTCACGCCGGCGATGGTAGCAGACGGCATCTGGCGCGATTCACCGACGATACATGACCGGTACGCGGCGACCGTTAGGCAGGCGTCGCCAGCGCACGAACGCCTCCTTGGCGAGCGCGCGCGCGACCGCGGCGGCAACAATCAACGCCGTGCGCACCGACCCGTACGGCGAGGCCGCGAACACCCGTGGCGTCCAGTCTGCGAGCAGGTCCTTGCGGTGTGTCCGCAGGCTGCGGAACAGTACGCGGCGCAGGAAGTCGGCGATGCCCTGCGCGAATAGCGAGTCGCTCACGCGTTCGCGAGGCACGTCGAGGATCGCCTCCCAGTAGAGCCGGCGGATCGCATCGTTGGCGCTGACCAGGGTCGAGCCCTGCGAGGCGACGCGGTAGGCGACCAGCGGAG
>JAFEDX010000183.1 GCA_018241365.1 Pseudomonadota bacterium | reverse complement strand
GGGTTTCTTGTGCCGGATTGAGGATGCGTCAACCGGCGAGAACGGCTGCGGGTTTTACGTGAACACCAACAAGACCGCAGATGCCGCCGCCCGGGCCAACGAACGCGGGTATCTGATTCCATGGGAAAACCGCCAGGTCATCGACATCGTCGAGCAACTGGAGGTTTGGCAGACGACGCACAACCCGATGGCCGAGCCGACCGCATGGAGCAGTCTCCACGACGACACAGTTTGTCGCTCGGCGCCGCGCTCTGGAAGGGCGTTCTTTTTGATGCGGGATCCGAACGGCATGTTCCCGAACGAACCGATCACCGACGATCGCGTGCGCGGCCTGTGGAACGGCCTCGTCGCCGAACTGGAGC
The DNA here is from genome assembly GCA_018241365.1 of Pseudomonadota bacterium. Lineage (GTDB taxonomy): Bacteria > Pseudomonadota > Gammaproteobacteria > Xanthomonadales > Rhodanobacteraceae > 66-474. The sequence goes on along the minus strand of JAFEDX010000183.1, from coordinate 808 downwards.
GCCGGTTGGCGGCGAACGGCGAAACCATGGCCAACGGCGAACCCATTCGCCTCACTCGACCACGTTCTGCCGAGCGCTCTGAACGAGTCTCCCGCTACGATCTGCACACCCTGCGCGTCAGCCTGATCACGGCGCTTGCGGTCGACGGCGGGCTCCCGCTTCACATCCTGTCAAAATGCGTGGCGGGACACGCGTCGGTCGTGATGACGATCTACTACTGCAAGGTCGGCCGCGAGGCGATGAACGAAGCCCTCGATGCGGCGACCGCCCGCATCGACACGGTTGCCCAGGAACGGTTTGCGCAGTACCTCAAGTCCGGCGACCGCGACGACGCAGCGCTCGTGATCAACGATCCATCGGCTCTGGCCGCCGCCGACCGCGGCGACACCGCCGCGTGGCTGATGCTGGACACGGGAATCTGTCCGGTCGGCGCGACGCGCTGCCACGACGGCGGACCGCTCGTTGCCAAGCGCGTGCACGGGCCGGTACCCGGCGGCGCGCGCAACTGCGCCCGATGCAGGTTTCACATCACGGGGCCCGCCTTTCTGGGCGGGCTGGTCGCGAAGTTCAACACCAAAAGCTTGGAGCGCGATTCCGCGCGGCGCGAGTACGAACCGGCGCGCACGGGCTTGCGCCAGCTGGAGGACGAACGCGTCGAGGTCGAAACCAAAGGCAGATCGTTCGACCCGGGGGCCATCGAGCGAGCACGCGACCGGCTCGACCGCGCCGAGGTTCGTCTGGCATCAGTTTGCGAGACGATGCAGGCGTTGTACGTGCTGGTCTTGCGATGCCGGGATGCCATGAGCAA
>JAFEDX010000182.1 GCA_018241365.1 Pseudomonadota bacterium | reverse complement strand
TTCTTGTAGGGCGCGACGTCGATGCGTGCACCGGCGATCAGCTCGTCGGTGGATCGTCCCGAGAGCTTGCCGTAATCGGCAAAGCTCGCGACATCGAACAACACGTGGCCATCGGCGGCGTAGGCGTGCCCCGACGCCATCAGGTCCTCGCACATCGCGATGATCGGGACGATGTGCTGCGTCGCCAGCGGTTCGATGTCGGGCGGGGCGACGCCCAGGCTGGCCATGTCCTCGCGATAGATCGCGGCGTACTTGTCGGTGATTGCACTGATCGGCGATCGCGCTTCCGCGGCGGCGGCGTTGATCTTGTCGTCCACGTCGGTGATGTTGCGGGCGTACACGAGCTTCGGGTACCTACGTCGCAGCAGGCGCGTCAGCACGTCGAATACCACCGGTCCGCGCGCGTTGCCGATGTGCACGTAGCTGTACACGGTTGGTCCGCAGAGGTACATCGTCACGCGGCCGGAGTTGGCGGGAACAAAGGGTTCCACGCGGCGGGTCAGCGAGTTGTGCAGGCGCAGTGACATGCGTTGGGCGAGCAGGCGATCGAGAAATAAGCAAGCAATTTTAGCAGCTTGCGCTCACCGCTTGAGCGTCGATTCAGCATGGGGGTGGTTCAATGCGGATGACGCCAAAACAGCCGGGAAAGCCCGCAAGATCGGTGACGGTGCCATGTCCAAACTATTGATTGCCGCGTTGTTGACAGGCTTCGCTGCGACTGCCAGCGCGCAGAACTATCCGCCTCCACCGCCCCCTCCGCCCGCGCAGCCCGCGAACATCCACTATGGCTGGGCTGAAGTGCTGCGGGTCGATCCGGTGTATGCCGTGGTGAACCAGCCGCCGCCGCAGGAATGCTATCCACAGACCGTGACCCGGCAGGATGACAACCACACCGGTGGCACCGTGCTCGGCGCGATTGTCGGCGGGGTACTTGGCAGCACGGTAGGCAAGGGTGATGGCCGCAAGGCGGCGACGGTGGCGGGCGCGGTGGCCGGCGGCGCCGTCGGCAATCGGGTGTCCGCGGCGCACGATCGCTCGTACACGACCCAGCAGACGGTGTGCCGGCCCGTGGCCGGCTATGCTCCGCCCCAGCAGATCGTGGCCTATGACGTCGAATACCGCTACCGCGGCGAGGTGTACATGTCGCGCCTGCCGTACGATCCGGGTGAGCGGATGCGGGTCAGGATCTCCGTCGCGCCG
>JAFEDX010000181.1 GCA_018241365.1 Pseudomonadota bacterium | reverse complement strand
CCTAGCGTTTGCGATCGCGCGAGATCGCGATCAGGGTCAGGTCGTCGCTTTGCGCCTGCCCGTCGGTGAAACGCGCGACTTGCGCCAGTTGTGCATCGAGCACGCCTTGCGCCTTGTCGCCGCCACTGGCCAGAGTTTGCATCACGCGTTCCTTGCCGAACAGGTTCTGGGCAGCGTCGTGCGCTTCGTCCAGGCCATCGGTGTAGAGCAACAGGCAGGCGCCCGGCGCAATCGTTGCCGAATACAGCGGAAAACTCGTATCCGGCATCGCGCCAAGCGGCAATGCGCCATGCTCACCGAGCTCGCGCACGCTGCCATCGGGTTCGCGCAACAGCGGTGCGGGATGGCCGGCATTGGCGAACTCGAATTTTCCGGAGTCCGGTTCGAGCGCGGCGGCCAGCATGGTCACGAACATCCCCGGTTCCAGTTCCTGGGCGAGCTTGCGGTTCAGGCCGGCAAGCAGTTCATCCGGCCCGGCAAGGCTGCGCGCGAGTACGCGCACCTGCGCCGACAGCCGTGCCATGTACAACGCGCCGGACACCGCCTTGCCGGAAACGTCGGCGATGACGATGCCGTGGCGGCCATCGCGATAATGGATGTAATCGAAATAATCGCCGCCGATCACGCGCGCGGCCGCATAGCTGTCGGCGAAGCGCCAGCCCGGCAATACCGGCGCCGACTGCGGCAGGAAGCGTTGCTGGATGCGGCGCGCAAGCGCCAGGTCGTGCGCCTCGACCAGGCGCTCGGGCGATTGCGCCTGCTGGCTGGCGACGAGCCAGGCCAGTTGTCCGGCGACGCCGGCGAACAGTTCGCGGTCGGCGGCCTGCCACGCGTTGGCCGCGGTCGCGCTTTCCAGGTACAACGCGCCAAGGGTCTCGCCGCCCAGACGCAAGGGGATCGCCAGCAGCGCGACCGGTACCGAAGCTGCCTTCAGGCGCGCGGCGAGTTCGCGGCGCGCCTCGTCGTCGGCGATTTCGATGCCGTATTCGATGTTCAGTGCGTCGCGCACGAAAGACGCGGCCTGCGCGAAGCCATCGCCGCTACCCGGCCTGGCGTGATGGGCCACGCGTTTGAGCGATTGCCGGCCCGCATCGGTGACATAGACGGCGGCAAGGCTGGCTTGCGCGAATGCGGCCAGGATCGCGCGCAAGGCCTCGTCCAGGGTTGTGTGCAGGTCCAGCGTGCGGCGCGACAGCGCGCCGATGTCGCAGAACAATTTCAG
>JAFEDX010000180.1 GCA_018241365.1 Pseudomonadota bacterium | reverse complement strand
GATGTGGTGGGTGGTCTTGAGCCACTTGGCGTGCTGGTTGAACATCGAATCGACGATGTGGATGAACGCCTCGTAGCAGTTGAACAGGCCATGCCGGCCGGTCAGGAGATAGCCTTCCAGCCAACCTTCGCACAGATGCTCCGACAACACTTCCATCACCCGGCCTTCCGGTGCCAGGAACTCGTCGGTCGGGATGATTGGCGCTTCCCAGGCGCGGTTGGTTCGTTCGAACACCGCACCGAGCCGATTGGAAAGGGTTTCGTCCGGGCCCATCAGCCGGAAGCGATCGGGATTGCGGACAATCACGTCGCGCAGGAAGGCGCCCAGCACCCGCGTCGCCTCGCGCTCCTCGAACGCCGGCCGTTCGACCGGGACCGCGTAGTCGCGAAAATCCGGCAAATCGAGCTCCCGCAACAGGACTCCCCCATTGGCGTGCGGATTGGCGCTCATCCGCCGCTCGCCCCTGGGCGCGAGCGCGCGCAGCGCCGGCATCAAGCGACCCTCGGCGTCAAACAGTTCGGCCGGCCGGTAGCTCGCCATCCACTGCTCAAGCTGCTCGCGGTGCGCCGCGTTGGTGCGGGTTCCGCCCAACGGCACCTGATGCGCGTGAAAGGTGCCTTCGATCTTGACGCCGTCGACTTCCTTCGGACCCGTCCAGCCTTTGGGCGTACGCAACACGATCAGCGGCCAGCGTGGCAACTCGCCGCCCGCGGTTCCGTTGCGCGCATCGCGCTGGATCGCGGCGATGTCGTCCAGGACCGTGTCGAGCGTTGCGGCCAGCAGCTTGTGCACCTTCGCGGGCTCGTCGCCTGCAACAAAATGCGGTGCATAACCGTACCCGCGCAGCAGCGCGGCCAGATCATCCTCCGGAATCCGCGCGAGCACCGTAGGGTTGGCGATCTTGTAGCCATTCAAGTGCAGCACCGGCAGCACGGCGCCATCGGTCACCGGATTCAGGAACTTGTTGGAATGCCAGCTTGCCGCCAGCGCGCCGGTTTCCGCCTCGCCGTCGCCGATCACGCACAGCGCGATCAGGTCCGGATTGTCGAAGACCGCGCCGTAGGCGTGTGCCAGCGAGTACCCGAGTTCACCGCCTTCGTTGATGGAGCCGGGTGTCTCGGGTGCAGCGTGGCTCGGGATGCCGCCCGGAAACGAGAACTGCCGGAACAGTTTGCGCAGGCCGTCCGCGTTTTCCTCGATATGCGAATAGACCTCGCTGTAGGTGCCATCAAGCCAGGCGTTGGCCACCACCGCCGGACCGCC
>JAFEDX010000017.1 GCA_018241365.1 Pseudomonadota bacterium | reverse complement strand
GCCCACCCTGGTCGGCGGCATCACTGCTGCTCGCAGCCGGCGGGGTGGACGAAACGTCGGGCTCGTTGTTCAGGTGCATCTTGGTGAAGTGCGTGCCGTTGGGTGGCGGCATCTGCGAGAAGTGGGTGACGCCGTTGGCGTCCTTCCACTTGTAGATCTGCTGCGCGCTGGCGAATCCGGCAACACAGGCGAGCGACAGGCCGAGGACCGACAAGGCAAGCAAGGTGCGCAGTTGCATGGGATGCCCCCTGGAAACGCGTGGAACGGTGGCGCGAGTATGCCACAGCGGCCTGCGCATGACCGGATGGCCGTCACGCGTTGGCCATCGGGCTGGTGCGGGAGGCTTGGGTTACACTGGGTCCGACTCCGGAACCGCTACTTGCATGACCGATCCGTATCCGCGCAAACCCCCGCGACGGGGCATTTACCTGTTGCCGAATTTGTTCACGACCGGCGCGATGTTCGCGGGCTTCTACGCGATCGTGGCCGCGTTCCTGGGCTTCTACACGCATGCCGCGATCGCGGTGTTCGTGGCGGCCCTGCTGGACGGGATGGACGGGCGCATCGCCCGCCTCACCGGCACCCAGAGCGAATTCGGGGTGCAGTACGACTCGCTGTCGGACCTGGTCAGCTTCGGGCTGGCGCCTGCCCTGGTCATGTACACGTGGTCGCTGCAATACCTGCGCGATTACGGGCCGGTGTGGGGCAAGGTGGGCTGGTGCGCGGCGTTCATCTATGCGGCGTGTGCGGCATTGCGCCTGGCGCGCTTCAATACCCAGGTCGGGATTGCCGACAAGCGCTATTTCCAGGGGCTTGCCAGTCCTGCCGCCGCCGGCTTGTGCATGGCGTTCGTGTGGGCGATGGAGAATTTCCGCGAACAGGGGTTGGCGGTTGATGGGCCGTCCCTGCGTTTCGTCACGCCCGTGCTGGCCGTGGTCGCGGGCTTGTTGATGGTCAGCCGGATGCGCTATTACAGCTTCAAGACGCTGCCGATGAACGACCGCGTGCCGTTCGTATGGATCTTCCTCGCGGTGTTGATCATCGTCGCATTGACGATCAACACGCCGCTGGTGTTGCTGGCGTTGGCGACCGCGTATGCGTTGTCGGGTGTGGTGATCACGCTGTGGGGCTTGCGCAGCCGGGCTTCGCGGCGGCGCCTGCGGATGGCGCAGCGCCAGGCTCAGTCCAATACGCATGAGCCGGAGCCGCATTCATGAGCACGACCGCGCCGGCGCGCGAACGCCGCCTGCGTGCGCTGGGCGTGACGCCGTTGCGCTTGCGCGCCGTTCGCGTGGATGCGGATGCCGAGGTCCTGCACGCGGTCGAAGAGGCAGCGCCGGTTCCGGCCTCCACCAACACGAATGCAGGCACACGCATCACGCGTCTGGCGTTGCATCCCGATCCGGCGGAATTGCGCGATCCCGCGATCAACAAGATGTACGCAGCGCTGAGTGAAGCGATCGGCAAGGCCGGCCTGCAGCCGGTGCGGGTGTGCGATGTGGCGGACGATCCTGCTGCCGCGGTGATGGTGTTTGGTGCGGCACCATTGCCCGAGGGCGTGCCGCTGGTGCGCGTGCTGCGCGCCGACCCGCTGGCCGTGCTGCACCTCGACCGCGAGCGCAAGCGCCAGCTGTGGGAACGGATGCAGGCGCTGGGGCGGGAGGGCGGCTGACATGGTCGCGGTCGCGCCGCTGGAGGCCGAGCTGCGTCCCATGACGCACGCAGACCTTTCCACGGTCGCCAACATCGAAGCGGCCGCCTACGAATTCCCGTGGTCGCGCAGCATCTTCCGCAGTTGCCTCGACAACGGCCACCATTGCTGGGTGCTGGAGCAGGCCGGGGCGATCATCGGCTACGGGATCCTTTCGACTGGCGCGGGCGAGGCGCACATCCTCAACGTATGCGTCGCGCCGCTGCACCAGGGCCGCGGCCATGGTGCCTATTTGCTGCGCCGCCTGCTCGACCTCGCACGCTGGCACCGCGCCGAGCGGGTGTTCCTGGAAGTGCGTCCGACCAACCATTTGGCGCACTCGATGTATGAACGCGCCGGCTTCAACGAGATCGGCCGCCGACCCGGCTATTACCCGGCGCGGCGCGGGCGCGAGGATGCGATTGTGATGGCCATGGAATTGCTGCCGCCGACGGTGTAGGAGCGGCGGAAGCCGCGATCGGCGGTTCGATTCCCGCCGACACCGCGGTCGTATGCCACCCGTCGTGGAGGCACTTGCGCGCGCCAGGCCGGCTGCTAAGCTGCGCGCCGCCAGCCTCTCCGAGGCTGCGGAGCAGGGCACATGCATCGCACGGGCTCGGTTGTTCCGGATCGATTGCCGCGCTGGCTGCTGGCCACGCTGGTACTGCTTGGCCTCGCGGTTTTCATCAACTACGTCGATCGCGGCAATTTCGCCACCGCGGCGCCGCTGATCAAGGACGAGCTGCACCTTTCCGCGGCCCAGCTCGGCTTTCTGCTGACTGCATTCTTCATCACCTACATGCCGATGCAGATCGTGGTCGGCTGGTTGACCGATCGCTTCGGCGCCGCGCGCGTGCTGCTGGCCGGCTTCATCGTGTGGTCGTTGGCGATGTCGCTCAGCGGCTTTGCGCATACCTTGGCGACACTGGTCTGGTTGCGGCTGGCGCTCGGAGTCGGCGAGTCGGTGTTTTTCCCGGCCTCGTCGGCCATCGTCGCGCGCTGTTTTCCCGAATCCAGCCGTGGCGTCGCCAATGCCTGCATCATGGCCTGCGTGTCCGCCGGGCCGGCCTTCGGTATTTTCATAGGCGGCCTGCTTATCGCGGGATTCGGCTGGCGCGCGTTTTTCGTCGCGTTCGGGCTGGTGAGCCTGATCTGGGCCGTTCCCTGGCTGATCGTCGCACAACCGCGGCTGATGGAGCAGCGTGCCGAGACGTCCGTTGATGCGGCAGCCACGCGGGCGATTTTGCGCGAACGTTCTTTGTGGGGGGCGAGCCTGGGGCATTTTTGCGCGAACTACGTCCTCTACTTCATGCTCTCCTGGATGCCGTATTACCTGGTGCACGAACGCGGCTGGTCGCTGACGCAGATGGCCAAGATCGGCGGCGGCACCTATCTGCTGATGGCATTGACGAGCCTGCTGACGGGCTGGATTACGGATCACTGGATCGCATCGGGCGCGTCAACCACCATGGCCCGCAAGACATTTCTCGGCGCCGGTAGTGCGCTGGGCGCGATTTTCATCGCAAGCTGCGCAATCGTCGGTGCGAACGCTTCGGTATTTCTGCTCGTGTTGACCTGCGCTTCGTTCGGCCTCGTCGGGCCGAATATTTTTGCAGTCGCCCAAACGTTGGCAGGCGCAAACACCGTGGGCCGCTGGGTGGGCATCCAGAACTGCCTCGGCAATGTCGCCGGATTGATTGCACCATTCCTGACAGGCGTGCTGGTGGACCGCACTGGTCATTTCGCGTCCGCGTTCTGGATCGCCGCGGCGATTTCCGCCTTGGGTGGCGCGGCATGGGTGTTCGGCGTCGGGCCGGTGGCGCAGATCGATTGGGCGCGACGCGGATCGGTGCGAATACGGAAGGTTCCTGCATGAACGCGTGATGTTGACCATCGCTGCTGCATGACTCATGACTTTCGTTGCGACACATCTGACAAGCCTGTGCTCGAAGAGTGTTCCCACGCTCCAACCCGGATCGATCGTGTGGAGGGGTTATGCGTCAACCTGGTTCGCATGCTTCCGCGCCGATGCCGCGCTGGCTGCTGGCCACGTTGGGCCTGCTCGGACTCGCGGTTTTCATCAACTACATCGATCGCGGCAATCTCGCCACCGCGGCGCCGCTGATCAAGGACGAGCTGCATCTTTCCGCGTCGCAACTCGGGTTCCTGCTGACCGCGTTCTTCATCACCTACATTCCGATGCAGATCGTGGTCGGCTGGCTGAGCGACCGTTTTGGCGCCGCGCGCGTACTGCTGGCTGGCTTTGTGGTGTGGTCGGTCACGATGGCGCTGACAGGTCTCGCGCATACGTTCGCCACACTGGTTTTGTTGCGGCTGGTGCTCGGGGTCGGCGAGTCGGTGTTTTTCCCGGCCTCGGCGGCAATCATCACACGCTGTTTTCCCGAGTCCTATCGCGGGACAGCCAACGGCGTGATCTATACCGGCATGTTCGGAGGTCCCGCGTTCGGCACATTCTTCGGCGGATTGTTGATCGCGAGCTTCGGTTGGCGTGCATTCTTCGTTGCCTTCGGGCTGGTCAGCCTCGCCTGGGTGATTCCCTGGCTCTTCGTGGCGCAACCGCGGCTGGTGGAACTGCGCGCCGAGTCGACGGCGCAGGCGCCCGGCGCGCGCGAACTCCTGCGCGAGCGTTCGTTGTGGGGAGCGAGCCTCGGGCAAATCTGCGAGTCGTACGCCCTTTACTTCGTGCTGTTCTGGATCCCGTATTATCTGGTGCACGAACGCGGCTGGTCGCTGACGCAGATGGCGAGCATCGGAGGGGGTGCCTATCTCTCGATGGCTTTGGCGAACCTGCTGGCTGGCCGGATCGGGGATCGCCAGATCGTGGCCGGTCGCTCTGTCACGAAGGTCCGAAAATCGTATCTTGTCGTAGGCAGCCTGCTGGTTGCAGTTTTCAGTATCGGCTGTGCCGTGGCCGATGCGAAAACATCGGTCGTGATGCTGTTGCTTGCCTGCGCGTCGCTGGGCATGTACTACCCGCACCTCTTCGCCGTCGCGCAGACCCTGGCTGGTCCGGAAACGGCGAGCCGCTGGGTCGGTATCCAGAACTGCGTTGGCAATATCGCCGGACTGATCGCGCCGTGGCTGACCGGCGTGCTGGTGGATCGCACCGGCCATTTCACCGTCGCCTTCGTGGTGGCCGCGGTGGTCAGCGCACTGGGCGCCGTCGCGTGGGTGTTCGGCGTCGGGCCGGTGGCGCAGATCGATTGGCAACGTCGCGATCGCTCGCCATTAGCCAGCGCGCGTGCAGAAGCTGACTGATTACTCTGTCGTCAGGTCGTACCGACAGGCGGCGGTCAAGCCAGCTTCTTGTACTTCACCCGATGCGGTTGCGCCGCTTCTTCGCCGAGGCGGCGCTTCTTGTCGGCTTCGTATTCGTTGTAGTTGCCGGGGAAGAATTCCACGTGCGAGTCGCCCTCGAAGGCGATGATGTGGGTGGCGATGCGGTCAAGGAACCAGCGGTCGTGCGAAATCACGATCGCGCAGCCGGGGAATTCCAGCAGCGCCTCTTCCAGCGCGCGCAGGGTTTCCACGTCGAGGTCGTTGGACGGTTCGTCCAGCAACAACACATTGCCGCCTTCCAGCAGGGTCTTCGCGAGGTGCAGGCGACCACGTTCGCCGCCCGACAACTGCCCGACGATCTTCTGCTGGTCGGAACCCTTGAAGTTGAAGCGGCCGATGTAGGCGCGCGACTGGATCTCGAAGTTGCCGATCTTGAGGATATCGAGCCCGCCCGAGACTTCCTGCCACACGTTGTGCTTGTCGTTGAGCATGCCGCGCGACTGGTCGACGTAGGCGAGCTTGACCGTCTTGCCCAGCAAGATTTCGCCGGAGTCCGGCTGCTCCTTGCCCATCACCATCTTCATGAAGGTGGACTTGCCGGCGCCGTTGGGGCCGATCACGCCGACGATCGCGCCCGGCGGAATCTTGAATGACAGGTCGTCGATCAGGCAGCGGTCGCCGAAGGATTTGGTGACGTGCTTGAACTCGATCACTTCCTGCCCCAGGCGTTCGCCCGGCGGGATGAAGATTTCATTCGTCTCGTTGCGGCGCTGGTAATCGACCGCGTTCAATTCCTCGAAGCGGTTCAGGCGCGCCTTGCCCTTGGACTGGCGGCCCTTGGCGGCCGAACGCACCCATTCCAGTTCCTTCTGGATGGCCTTTTGCCGCGCCTTTTCGGTCGAGGCTTCCTGCTTCAGGCGCTCGTCCTTCTGTTCCAGCCAGGAGGAATAATTGCCCTTCCACGGGATGCCACGGCCGCGGTCGAGTTCCAGGATCCACTCGGCCGCGTTGTCGAGGAAGTAGCGATCGTGGGTGACCGCGACCACGGTGCCGGGGTAGTCGTGCAGGAATTGCTCCAGCCAGTCGACCGATTCGGCGTCGAGGTGGTTGGTGGGTTCGTCCAGCAACAGCATGTCGGGCTTGGACAGCAACAAGCGGCATAGTGCGACGCGGCGCTTTTCGCCGCCTGACAGCGTTCCGATCTTCGCATCCCACGGCGGCAAGCGCAGCGCGTCGGCCGCGACTTCCAGTTGCATTTCCATGGTGTGCGCATCGCCCGCGGCGAGGATGTTTTCGAGCTTCTGCTGCTCGGCGGCCAGCGCATCGAAATCCGCGCCCTCCTCGGCGTAGGCCGCATAGATTTCATCGAGGCGCTTTTGCGCGTCGAGGATGTGCGACATGCCTTCCTCGACCGCTTCGCGCACGGTCTTGTCTGGATCGAGTTGCGGTTCCTGCGCGAGGTAACCGATGTTGATGCCCGCGGCCGGTCGCGCCTCGCCCTGGTAGTCGGCGTCGACGCCGGCCATGATGCGCAGCACCGTGGACTTGCCCGCGCCGTTCAAGCCCAGCAGGCCGATCTTGGCGCCGGGGAAAAACGACAGCGAAATGTCCTTGATGATCTCGCGCTTGGGCGGGACGATCTTGGACACGCCGATCATGGTGTAGATGTACTGCATGGAGCGGATTCCTGCTTGTGGTGCCGCGAGGTTGAATCTCGCGGCGGTGGAGGCCGTGGATGGCCGTCGTCGAAGCGACCAACGGCGCCGTGGGAGGTGCCGAGCATCGCAGCGCCAAGCGGGAGCAAGGCGCGCATGTTTGAGCACAGGGATGTGCGAGTTCGCGCCGGCCCGCTTGGCGTGAGAAGCGCAGGGCAGTCGAGACAACGCGACGTTGTCGAGACCGCCGACCCCGGCACCTGGCCTTTTTCGTCCATGGAGTCTCTCGGCCATGGACGGCGCCTTTCAGGGCAATGCCAAGAAGGGACCCGCGCCGTTGGACGGCGCGGAAAAAAGACACGGATGTCATGTTCAAACGTCCATTATCTCTGGACATGCACGTTCGCGCCAGCGGCCTCCGTCGCGGCACCGGAATCGGGCTAGAATCGCGGTTTGCCACACGCTGCCATGAGGATCGCGATGTACAGCCACGAAATGCGGATTGCCGGTTACGACGATGCCCTTGCCAGCGCGATCATAGAAGAGCGCCAGCGCCAGGAAGACCACGTCGAGCTGATCGCCTCGGAAAACTATGCCAGCCCGCGCGTGCTGGAAGCGCAGGGTTCGGTGCTGACCAACAAGTACGCGGAAGGCTATCCCGGACATCGCTATTACGGCGGCTGCCAGTATGTGGACGTGGCCGAGGCGCTGGCGATCGAGCGCCTGAAGCAACTGTTCGACTGCGATTACGCCAACGTGCAGCCGCATTCGGGTTCGCAGGCCAACCAGGCCGTGTATTTCGCGCTGCTGAAGCCCGGCGACACCATCCTCGGCATGTCGCTGGCGCACGGCGGGCATCTCACCCACGGGGCCAAGCCGAACCTGTCCGGCAAGCTGTTCAACGCGGTGCAGTACGGCGTGAACGACCAGGGGCTGGTCGATTACGACGCGGTGGAAAAACTCGCGGTCGAGCACAAGCCGAAGATGGTCGTCGCCGGGTTCAGCGCGTACTCGCAAATCATGGACTGGGCGCGCTTCCGCAAGATCGCCGACAAGGTTGGCGCCTACCTGTTCGTGGACATGGCGCACGTCGCCGGACTGGTGGCCGCGGGCGTGTACCCGTCGCCGCTGCCGCACGCGCACATCGTCACGTCCACCACCCACAAGACCCTGCGCGGTCCGCGCGGCGGCCTGATCGTCGCGAAGAATTCCGCGATGGGCGAACACGCCGAGGACATCGTCAAGAAATTGCAGTCGATCGTGTTTCCCGGCCTGCAGGGCGGCCCGCTGATGCACGTGATCGCCGCGAAAGCCGTGGCGTTCAAGGAAGCGCTGGAGCCTTCGTTCAAGGCGTACCAGCAGCAGGTCGTCAAGAACGCCAAGGCGATGGCAAAGACGCTGATGGCTCGCGGTTACAAGATCGTCTCGGGCGGCACCGAGGATCATCTTTTCCTGGTCGACCTGATCGGCAAGCCGATCACGGGCAAGGACGCGGAAGCCGCGCTCGGCAAGGCGCACATCACCGTCAACAAGAACGCCGTGCCGAACGATCCGCAAAAGCCGTTCGTGACCTCGGGCCTGCGCATCGGCACGCCCGCGGTGACCACGCGCGGCTACAAGGAAGCCGATTGCATCGAACTCGCCGGCTGGGTCGCCGACGTGCTGGATGCGCCGAAGGACGAGAAGGTCATCGACAACGTGCGGACGCTGGTCAACGCGCAGTGCGCGAAGTTCCCGGTCTACGGGTGATCCCGATATCGCTCGCCGGTCATGCACTGTCCCTTCTGCCAGAACATCGACACCCGCGTGATCGACTCGCGCGTTTCGGAGGAAGGTTCGACCATCCGCCGGCGCCGCGAATGCCCGTCCTGCGGTGAACGTTTTTCCACGGTTGAAACGGTGGAACTGAAGTTGCCGGCGATCATCAAGGGCGATGGCCGGCGCGAGGCATTCGATGCGCGCAAGCTGCGCAACGGCTTCGACCGCGCGCTGCACAAGCGGCCGGTCACCGAAGAAAAGATCGAGGCGGCGGTGCGCGCGGTGGTACGCCAGTTGCGCGTCAGCACCGAACGCGAATTGCCGTCGCGGCGGATCGGTGACCTGGTGATGGCGGAATTGCGCAAGCTCGACCACGTCGGGTATGTGCGTTACGCGTCCGTGTATCGCTCGTTCGAGGACGTGGCCGATTTCCGCGAGGAACTCGATCGCCTCGAACACGAGTTGCCCGCCAGCGAAGGCCAGCTGCCTTTGATCGGCGGCGCGGTGGTACCGATCGACAAGAACAAGAAGCGCTAGGTTTTCCTTCTCCCGTTTACGGGAGGGCTGCCATCCATGACCAAAGGCTCCATGGTGGCGCGCTGCGCCGGATGAGGGCGACGCTTGAGCAAATTCTCCATCACTGATCACGTAATGATGGCACGTGCGCTGCGTCTGGCCGAGCGCGGCCTGTTCACGACGCAGCCGAACCCGCGCGTCGGCTGCGTCATTGCGCAGGGTGGTGAAATCGTCGGCGAGGGCTGGCATCAACGCGCCGGCGAACCGCATGCCGAGGTGTTTGCGCTGCGTGCGGCAGGCGCACGGACGCTCGGTGCGATCGCCTATACGACGCTGGAACCCTGTTCGCATCAGGGGCGCACGCCGCCGTGTGCGGATGCGCTGGTTGCGGCCGGCATTGCCCGCGTGGTGGTGGCCTCGGATGATCCGAATCCGAAAGTCGCCGGCGCGGGCCTGCAACGTCTGCGCGCCGCGGGAATCGCGGTCGAAACGGGACTGATGCGCGAGGCTGCGCGCGACTTGAATCGCGGCTTTTTCTCGCGCTTCGAACGCGGCCAGTCGTGGGTGCGGGTGAAACTCGCCATGAGCCTGGATGGCCGCACCGCACTCGCCAACGGCGAATCGAAGTGGATCACGGGCGCAGCGGCGCGTGCCGACGTGCAGCGCTGGCGCGCGCGCAGTTCGGCCATCCTGACGGGCGCGGGCACCGCGCGTGCGGACGATCCGCGGCTGACGGTGCGGTTGCATGAAACCCGCCTCCGCCCACTCCCCCCTCCTGAAGGGGAAGGTTTCAAGGCGGTACGCGTGGTGCTGGATGCGCGTCTCGACGCACTGCAACCCGACGCACATCTGCTCGACGGCAGCACCCCGACGCTTGTGCTGCACGCGCCGGGTGCGCAGCCGCGCGATGGGCGTTACTCGCGCGCGGAACTTGCAGTGGTCGAGCGTGGAACAGATGGTCGTCTCGAGCTTGCTGCGGTGTTGACAGCACTGGCCGCCCGCGGCGTCAACGAATTGCAGGTCGAAGCGGGGCCGGGTTTGTGCGGCGCGCTATTCCAACAAGGCCTGGTCGATGAGTTGTTGCTGTATGTCGCACCAACGGTACTCGGCGACACGGCGCGGCCATTGCTGGCGTTGCCGCCGCTCGCGGACATGGCGGCACGTCGGAACCTGCGTGTCATCGATCAACGCATGCTCGGCAGCGACCGTCGGTTGTTGTTGCGGCCGGCGTGATGATCCTTGATTACAGGATGCTTGGCTCGTGCGCGGTGATCCAAACGTGAAAACCATCCGCTGGGGCATCATCGGTTGCGGCAATGTCACCGAGGTGAAAAGCGGCCCGGCTTTCCAGGAGGCGGAGCATTCCGCGCTGCTGGCGGTGATGCGCCGCGATGGCGCGAAGGCGCGCGATTACGCGCAGCGCCACGGCGTGCCGAAGTGGTACGACGATGCCCATGCGCTGGTCGATGATGCCGACGTCGATGCGGTGTACGTGGCGACGCCGCCATCGACCCACAAGTTGTACGCGCTGATGGCGATTGCCGCGGGCAAGCCGGTGTACGTGGAGAAGCCCTTCGCGATGGATGCGGCCGAGTGCGAAGCGATCATCGACGCCTCGCGTGCCGCCAAGGTGCCGGTGTTCGTCGCGTATTACCGGCGCATGCTGCCGCGCTTCCACAAGGTGCGCGAACTGTTGTTCGACGGGCGCGCGATCGGCGCGCCGCGCGCGCTGCATGTGGTGTACGCCAAACCCCACCACCCGCGCTACGACGACCCGCAGGGCTCGCACTGGCACGTGCGCCCGGAGATTTCCGGCGGCGGCTTGTTCCTGGACCTCGGTTGCCACACGCTGGATATCCTCGACTGGCTGTTCGGGCCCATCGTCGATGTCAGTGGGCAGGCCAGCAACCAGCGCGGCGCTTATCCCGCCGAGGACGGCGTGGCGATGTCGTTCGCATTCGGCAACGGCATGCTCGGCACCGGCCTCTGGAACTTCGACAGCCTGCAGCGGCAGGACCATATCGAGGTGATCGGCGATGGCGGGCGGTTGACCTTCGCCACCTTTGGCGATGGCCCGATCCGGCTGGAAAGCGCCTCCGGCGTGCGCGAGTTCCATGTCGAAAACCCCTTGCACATCCAGCAGCCCTTGATCGAAACCATCGTCGCCGAGCTCACGGGCCAGCCCGGCGCCTGCCCATCCACCGCCGAGAGTGCTACGCGCACCAGCCGGGTGATGGACGAGGTCTTGCGTGGCTACCGCCGCAGCACCGGGCAGGCGACGGGACGCTGATCCGCGGAGGGACGCGCGTGCAGTGCTAAAATCCGCGCTGCCGGTTTCCCGGCAAACGTCTTCAGGGCGGGGTGCAAGTCCCCACCGGCGGTAGGTCCGCAAGGACAAGCCCGCGAGCGCTTTCGCAATCGCGAAAGGTCAGCAGATCCGGTCGAATGCCGGAGCCGACGGTGACAGTCCGGATGCAAGAAGACGGTTCGGCGCATTGCATGCGTCGGCCTCAAGCCTTGGGGCGTTCTCGCGACCTTCATGCGGAGAACGTTCATGCACATCATCCATAGCGACACCGCCGCCCTCGTTCCGGAGGCTGGCTGATGTTCACAGGCATCATCGAGGCCACCGGCCGCGTGGCGCAACTCGAACCGCGTGGCGGCGACTTGCGCCTTGCGATCGCCGCGCCGGGTTTCGGATCGGACGATATCGCGCTCGGCGACAGCGTCAGCGTATCGGGTTGTTGCCTCACCGTCGTCGCGATCGAAAACCACACGCTGGCGTTCGACGTGTCCAACGAAAGCCTGGCACTGACCACGCTGGGCAGCTTGCGCGTGGATGGCGCGGTGAACCTGGAAAAGGCGTTGCGCTTGTCCGATCGTTTGGGTGGCCATCTGGTTTCCGGGCACATCGATGGCGTCGGCAAAATCGCGTCGATCGAACCCGACGCGCGTTCGCAGCGCTGGGCCGTCGAAGCGCCGCAAGACTTGATGCGCTACATCGCCGCAAAGGGCTCGGTCTGCGTGGATGGCGTCAGCCTCACCGTCAACGCGATCGACGGCGATCGTTTCGAGGTGAACCTGATCCCGCATACGGTCGAACACACCACGTTCCGTGACCGCCGCGCGGGTGATCGCGTGAACCTCGAAATCGACCTGCTGGCGCGTTACCTCGAGCGCCTGATGAACGTTCCGGAGCACTGACGACATGGCTTTTGCAACCGTCCCCGAATTGCTGGAAGAGATTGCCGCCGGCCGCATGGTGGTGATGCTGGACGACGAGGACCGCGAGAACGAAGGCGACCTGATCATGGCCGCCGGCAAGGTGCGCGCCGAAGACATCAACTTCATGGCGCGCGAGGGGCGTGGCCTGATCTGCCTTGCGATCGACCCGGCGCGCGGCCGCAGGCTCGGCCTGCAGCCGATGGTGCGCGACAACGGTTCCGCCTACCACACCAATTTCACCGTTTCGATCGAGGCCGCGAGCGGCGTCACCACCGGCATTTCCGCGCATGACCGCGCGCGCACCATCCAGGTCGCCGTGGCGACGGATGCCAAGCCGGCTGACCTGGTGCAACCCGGCCACGTGTTCCCGCTGCTGGCGCAACCGGGCGGCGTGTTGTCGCGCGCCGGCCACACCGAGGCCGCGGTGGACCTGGCGCAGCTTGCGGGTTGCGAACCGGCCGGCGTGCTGGTCGAAATCCTGCGCGAGGACGGCTCGATGGCGCGCCGACCGGACCTTGAAACCTTTGCTGCGAAGCATGGCCTCAAGATCGGCACCATCGCCGACCTGATCCGATATCGCCTGGCCACCGAGAAGACCATCGAGCGCGTGCACGAGGCCGACGTTGAAACCGAGTTCGGCGCGTTCCGGCTGGTGGCGTGGCGCGATCGCCTGCGTGGCGACCTGCACTTTGCGCTGGTGCGGGGCGTGATCGACGATGGCGCGCCGGTGCTGACGCGTGTGCACGTGCGCAATACCTTGTCCGACGTGCTGCACCTGAAGCGCGAGGATCTGGGTTTGACCATGACCGCTGCACTTCGCAATATTGCCGCGGAAGGACGCGGCGTCGCGGTGGTGCTGGCGGGCGATGAGGACGCGGCGGCGTTGCAGGCACGCCTGGCGCGTGAATCGGACGCGACGCAGGTGTCCGGCCGGGTCGGCGCGCAGCGCGAGTGGCGCCAGCTCGGCCTCGGTGCGCAGATCCTCGCCGACCTCGGCGTGCACCGCCTGCGGGTGCTGGGCACGCCGCGCAAGCTGGTCGGGCTGTCCGGGTTCGGCCTCGAAGTGGTCGAGTACGTGGAAGAACCGGCAATCACCAACCGGTAGGTGCCGCGCCGAATTCGAAGTGCCTGCAAGAAGGCTGGTTGTCGGCGGCGGGTGCCTTGCCAATCCGGAGCGCGGGCAGCCAAACGCATCTATCCTTTCCGCACCTCTTTCCGCACCTCGCATCCCGAAGCACCATATGTCCGAGCAGTCCGCCACGCCGTCCATCGACCTCCGCTCGCCACACGGCGCGCGCTATGCGGTGATCGCCAGTCGCTGGAACGCCACGGTCGTCGACGCGCTGGTGGATGGTGCGCGGCGCGCCTTCGCTGAACACGGCGTGGCCGATGCCGCACTGGATATCCTGCGCGTGCCGGGCGCGTGGGAACTGCCGGTGGCCGCGAAGCATCTCGCGGCCAGCGGTCGTTATGCGGCTATCGTCGCGCTGGGCTGCGTGGTGCGTGGCGACACGCGTCATTACGAACACGTGGCCGATGAGTGCGCGCGCGGATTGATGCGGGTGACCCTGGACAGTGGCGTGCCGGTGCTGAACGGCGTGCTGGCGGTCGAAGACCAGCGCGATGCCGAGGTGCGCGCCGGTGGCGCGCGTGGCAACAAGGGCGCGGAGGTGGCGCTCGCCGCGATCGAAATGGCAATGCAGATGCAGGAATGGAAGAAGGCATGACCGGACACAGGCACTCACGCAGCGACGGCATCGACCCCGCGGCGCGTTCGCGGGCGCGCCGGCGCGCCGTGCAGGCGTTGTACGCGTGGGAACTGGGCGGCAATTCGATGCGCAAGGTGATCGACGATTTCCGCCACGAGCAGGACATGCAGATTGCCGACCTCGAGTATTTCGAGGACCTGCTGCGTGGCGTGGAAGCCCATCGCGCGGAACTCGACGCCGGACTGGCGCCATTCCTCGACCGCGACATCGAGCGGGTCGATCCGATCGAACGCGGGGTATTGCGGCTCGCCGCGTACGAGTTGAAGCATAGGCCCGACGTGCCGTACCGCGTGGTGCTGAACGAGGCGGTGGAAGTCACCAAACGCTTCGGTTCCGAACAGGGCCACACCTATGTCAACGGCGTGCTCGACAAGCTGGCGCACGCCTGGCGCAGCACCGAAGCGGGCGCCTGAGCGTCATGCCTGCCGACACACGGATAGCCTTCACCGCCGCCCCTGAACTCACGACTGCCCGGCTGCGCCTGCGTGCGCACCGGCCCTCCGATCTCGCGACCTGCCATGCGATATGGTCTGACCCGGATGTGGTCCGTTACATCGGCGGGCGGCCATCCAGCGTCGAGGAAACCTGGCGGCGCATGTTGACCTATGCCGGGCTGTGGAGCCTGCTGGGCTATGGTTACTGGGCGGCCGAGGAACGACAGTCCGGCATGCACGTTGGCGACATCGGGCTGGCCGAGTTCGAGCGTGAACTCGAACCTTCGCTGCGCGGGATGCTGGAATTCGGCTGGGTGCTCGCGCGCGTCGTGCATGGCAAGGGCTATGCATCCGAAGCCGTTGCCGCGATCGAGGCGTGGCGGCGCGCGCACCTGCCCGGGCGCCGCGCGGTGTGCATCATCGCGCCGGACAACCGCGCGTCGATCCATGTCGCGGAAAAGGCCGGATTCGAAAAATGGTGCGAGACGACCTACCACGGCGAACCCACCGTGGTGATGACGCACGCGCCGCTGCCGGACAAGGGCGCGTGATGGAGTTCGGCCTGATCGAGGCCATCCGGGCGCGCACCGGTGCCGGACGACGTGATGTCGTGCTCGGCATCGGCGACGATGCGGCCTTGCTCGACGTGCCAGCCGGACAGCAGCTGGTCGCCTGTACCGACACGCTGGTCGAAGGCGTGCATTTCCTGCGCGGTACGGCGCCCGAAGATCTCGGCTGGAAATCGCTGGCCGTCAACCTTTCCGATCTTGCCGCGATGGGCGCACAACCGGCGTGGGCGATGCTGGCCCTGACGCTGCCTGCTGCGGATGCGGATTTCGTGGAGGGTTTTGCGACAGGCTTCGCGGAGCTTGCACGCGCGCGCGATGTTGCGCTGGTGGGTGGCGATACCACGCAGGGGCCGCTCACGATCACGGTCACGGCGCTGGGTTGCGTGCCGCACGGTGCAGCGTTGACGCGAGCCGGTGCGCGGATCGGCCATGACGTATTCGTCACCGGCACGCTGGGCGATGCGGCGGGTGCGTTGCGAAAGATGCTGGTCCGCGACGATGTCCCGGCCGCGTTGCGCGCACGGCTGGATCGTCCAGAGCCGCGTGTCAGGGCGGGTTTGGCACTGCGCAGTCTGGCGAGTGCCTGCATCGATGTGTCGGATGGGCTCGCCGCGGATCTTGGTCATGCCTGCACAGCCAGCGGCGTCGGCGCGGAGCTCGAACTCGGTGCGCTGCCGCTGTCTGCAGACCTGTGCGCGGCGTTCGATGGCGAGACGTGCCGCGGATTCGCGCTCGCCGGCGGCGACGACTACGAATTGTGCTTCACGGCGCCCGAATCCAGTGCCGATGCAATCCTGGCGGCGTGCGCCAACGTCAACCTGCGCGTGACGCGTATCGGGCGCGTGGTCGCTGGCTCGGGTGTGCGCGTGCTCGACGCAGCCGGTCGCGTGGTCGATGTGCCGCACGCGGGCTGGGAACACTTCGCGCCATGAGCGCACCGCTCACCGCCGCGCAACGTCGCACATTGCTGGCGCATCCGGCCGGCTGGATCGCCACCGCGCTGGGTGCGGGCCTGTCGCCCAAGGCGCCCGGCACCGCGGGTTCGCTGGTGGCGCTGCTGCCATGGTGGTTCTGGCTGCGCGAGTTGCCGCTGGGGTGGTACGGGGTCGTGCTGGTCGCGGGCTTCGCGCTGGGCGTGTGGGCGTGCGGGGTTTCCGATCGGCGGCTCGGGCTGCACGACCAGGGCGCGTTGGTGTGGGACGAAGTGATCGGGATGTGGATCACCCTGATCGCGGCACCACGGAGCTCTTGGTCGTGGATGGCGTGCTACATGTTCGCCGGCTTCGCGCTGTTCCGCCTGTTCGACATCTGGAAGCCGTGGCCGGTGCGCGTTGCCGATCGCCGCGTGCAGGGCGGCCTCGGCGTGATGCTGGATGACGTGGTGGCGGCCGTGTATGCGCTGGTCGTGTTGCAGCTTGCGGCGCTCGTGCTGCGGCACGGGCCGGCCTGACGTCGCGGCGCCTGTTGCGTCAGCGGGTGGCACCGACGGTGTCGCGTTCCAGTTCCACGAAGTGCCTCCAGCGATTGACGATCGCGCAGAACAAGGCCGCGGTGCGTTCGGCGTCGTACACGGCAGAGTGCGCCTCGTCGGCGTTCCAGTCGAAGCCTGCCGCCTGCACCGCGCGCGACAGCACGGTCTGGCCGTAGGCGAGGCCGCCCAGCGTCGCGGTATCGAAACACGAGAACGGGTGGAACGGGTTGCGCTTGTGCCCGGTGCGGTTCACCGCGGCGTTGAGGAAGCCGAGGTCGAAGTGTGCGTTGTGTCCGACCAGGATCGCGCGCTGGCAGCCACTGGCCTTGATCGCCGCGCGCACCGGCTTGAAGATCAGGTCGAGCGCCGCGCGTTCCGGGATCGCCCCGCGCAGCGGCTGGTCGGGGTCGATGCCGTTGACCTCCAGTGCCTTGGGATCGATGTGCGAACCGGGGAACGCCTCGACGTGGGTTGACACCACGGGCTCCGGCGTAAGCACGCCGTCGCCGTCCATGCTCACGATCACCGCGGCGATTTCCAGCAGCGCATCGTGCCTGGCATCGAAGCCGCCGGTTTCAACGTCCACCACCACCGGCAGGAAACCGCGGAAGCGGGTAGCCATCCGGTCCGCGTAGTCTTCGATCTGCCTGTGCATCCGGCCAGCATAGCATCCATGTGCGTGAGGCCGTCCGAGTTACGGTGGGCGACAAGCGCTCAGACGCGGATCAACGCGGACACGCGCGGATAGAGCGTATGCCGTGGGCGAAGATCAGCGGGGACGAATGCGGATTTTTTCTTGATTCGCGTCCATCCGCGTAAATCCGCGTCGAAAAGCTCCTGTTCCGCGAGTAGTTCAGGCAGGCGTCTTGTGCTTGTAGGCGCACAGATCGCGGATCGGGCATACCGGGCATTTGGGCTTGCGCGCGGTGCAAACGTATCGGCCGTGCAGGATCAGCCAATGATGTGCTCCGCGCCGGTACTCATTGGGCACGACCCTGGCCAGCTTGTCCTCGACCGCGCGCACGGTCTTGCCGCGCGCGAGCCCGGTGCGGTTGCACACCCGGAAGATATGGGTATCGACCGCGATGGTGGGTTCGCCGAACACCGTGTTGAGGATGACGTTGGCGGTCTTGCGGCCGACGCCTGGCAGCGCCTCCAGTTCCGCGCGCGTGCACGGAACCTCGCCGCCATGGCGTTCCAGCAACAGCGCGCAGGTTGCGATGATGTTCTTGGCCTTGGCGTTGTAAAGGCCGATCGTCGAGATGTAGCGTTTCAGTCCGTCTTCGCCCATCGCCAGGATTTTTTCCGGCGTGTTGGCGACCGGGAACAAGCGTTTGGTGGCCTTGTTGACGCCGACATCGGTGGCCTGCGCGGACAGGATCACCGCGACCAGCAGCTCGAACGGCGTGCGGTACACCAGTTCGGTGGTGGGGTGCGGGTTCAATTCCTGCAGGCGGCGGAACAACTCGCTGACGTGCTCGCGTTTCATGGGCGTTTCGTGTGCCGCCGGGCCCTGCCGCGGGCGATCGCGGCAAGCACTTCGTTGTGGCTGATTGTCTGCACCGGCAGTGGCACGGTCGAGGCGGCGTCGCGACGCCGTGCGGCGCGTTCCGCGCGTTCGCGCGCGAGGCGCGCGTTGCGGGCAAGAAAGCGAGTGCGCGCAGCATCGGCCTTGGCGCGTTCGCGCAATTTCGATTTCCCCCACTGGAACCAGGCGACCAGAGGGATGTGCGAGGGGCACGCTTCGACGCAGCGGTTGCATTCGGTGCAGGCGCCCAGATGGTGGGTGCCCAGAGCTGTCCAGTCATCCTTCACCGCAGCGAAGAACAAGGCTTCCGGGTCCAAAGCTTCCGGACAGACGCGGGCGCATTCACCGCAGTGGATGCAGGGCTGCTGTGCGTTGGAGTCAGCGGTGATCACGCCGCAATTCCAGCACGTCGATCACCGGCGGGCAATCG
Source organism: Pseudomonadota bacterium (assembly GCA_018241365.1). Taxonomy (GTDB): domain Bacteria; phylum Pseudomonadota; class Gammaproteobacteria; order Xanthomonadales; family Rhodanobacteraceae; genus 66-474. Next base: position 6,782 of record JAFEDX010000017.1, on the reverse strand, counting down.
AAGCGCAGCGGCATGCCGGTGACGCCGATGCCGGGCGTCACGAACAGCTCGCCGATCGGCGTGTCGTAATAGCCGTCCACGTACTTCTCGTCTCGCGTCCGCAGGAACATCCAGTCGGTCAACCATGGGATGTGTACCTGTCCGCCATGGGTGTGGCCGGCCATCGCCAGCGCGAAATCGACGCCACGCAATGCCTGCAGGCTGTGCGGCTGGTGCATCAGCACCAGCAGCGGCTTGTCGCGCGGAAGGGATTCCAGGAATGCGGTGTTGTCACGCGCGCTCCACCAATCGTAAAGGCCGGCAAGGCGGAACGTCGGGAAGTCGATAACCTCGTGCTCGATGAAATGCACCGGGGAACCGGCCAGTGCAGCGCGGATCTTGTGCGCGAGCGGTGGCCCCGGGAGTTCGACGTCGTGGTTGCCGAGCACCGCGTACATCGGCTTGTCCAGGCCTCGCAACGGCGCCAGCGCAGCGGCAAGGTTCTTAGGCGGATCGTAGGTGAGGTCACCCGCGAACAGCACCAGATCAACGTGCAGTGCATTCAACTTGCGTACCATCTGCGCAAGCTTGGCCGGGCGGGTGTAGATGCCGACGTGGACGTCACTGGCCAGTGCGATGTTGAGGTCGATGGGTGCGGGAATCACCGTGCGGCGCACCACCAGTTCGCTGGGTTCGACGAAGCGCGCATAGCACAGCAACGCGCAGGCGAGCGCCAGCACGGTTGCACCGGATGCGCGCCAGCGGTGATGTTCGCGCCATCGCAACCAACCCTTGAATCCCGATTGCAGCAGCAGCGGCCACAGCAGCCACGATCCATGCAGCACAACCAGCTGCAGGAAGGCTTTGGCGCGTTCCTGCGGCTCGATGTCGAAGGTCGGATAGTCGATCGCAGGCCACGCGATGCAGAACGTGATGATGCCAAGCAACCAGGCACCGCGCACGATCCAGCGATACCGCCGTGCGTTCACGGCGGGCAGGGCAATGATGGACGCGCCACGTGCACATCCGCGTGCGGCGCCGACACCATCGCGATGCAATCGACCGGGCAGGGCGCTACGCACAGCTCGCAACCGGTGCAAAGGTCGGCGATTACGGTGTGCATCAGTTTGCTGGCGCCGACGATAGCGTCCACCGGGCAGGCCTGGATGCACTTGGTGCAACCGATGCAGACCTCTTCGTCGATCAGCGCGACGCGCGGCGGCATTTCGGCGCCGCACTCCCGATCGAGCGGCAGTACGGGTTGTCCGCTGATCCGTGCAAGCGTGCGTACGCCTTCCGTGCCGCCCGGCGGGCAGCGGTTGATGGGCGCCTCGCCCCGCGCGATCGCCTCGGCGTACGGACGACATGCGGGGTAGCCGCAGCGGCCGCACTGGGTTTGCGGCAGCGCGGCGTCGATGCGTGTTGCCAATGCCTCGAGCGCGCTCCTTTCGGGTGCGGTTTCAACGTTCATCGCAGCATTGTAATCGTCGGCCGTGCAGGCTCCATGGGCGCAGCGCTATGCTCGCCGCTTCGCAGCCGTTACCGCACGGGAATCGATCATGTCCGCACTTGCCGATCTGCGCGCACTCGACACCACCCAGCGGCACACCGTGGCCGCAACATTCCTGGGCTGGATGCTGGATGCGTTCGATTACTTCCTGCTGGTGATGGTGATGCCGGCGGTGGCCGAGTCGTTCCACGTCAGCGTGCCGGAGGTTGCTTTCGCGCTGCTGCTGACGCTGGCGTTCCGTCCGCTGGGCGCGCTGCTGTTCGGGCGGCTGGCCGATCGTTACGGGCGCCGCCGGGTGCTGATGATCGACGTGGCACTCTATTCGGTGCTGGGCCTGGCCTGCGCGTTCGCGCCCTCGCTGGCCGTGCTGCTGGTCTTGCGTTCGCTGTTCGGCATCGCGATGGGTGGCGAGTGGGGCACCGGCGCGTCGCTGGCGATGGAATCGGTACCCGCGCACTCACGCGGGATCGTTTCAGGCCTCCTGCAGTCGGGCTATCCATGCGGGTATCTGTTGTGCGCGGTCGCCTACGGCTTGTTGTTCAATTCGATCGGCTGGCGCGGCATGTTCGCGCTGGGCATCCTGCCCGCGCTGCTGGTGTTGTACCTGCGTCGCAGCGTGCCGGAGTCGCCGGTGTTTGAACAACGCGAGCGCGCCGGCGTGCGCCGCGGCGTGCGGGAAACCATGCGCGGGCATTGGGGCCTGTTCGCCTACCTGATCGTGGTGATGGCGGTGTTCAACGCCTTCAGCCACGGCTCGCAGGATGTCTACCCCACCTTCCTGAAACTGCAGATGCATTTCGATACCCACATGGTCAGCTTGTTGACCGTCATCCTCAACCTCGGCGCGATCGTGGGCGGCCTCGCGTTTGGCCAGTGGTCGGAGAAAATCGGCCGCCGCCGCGCGATGGCGATCGCCTGCGTGCTGGCGCTGCCCGCGATCCCGCTGTGGAGCTATGGCGGCTCGGTGCTGCTGCTGGCGATCGGCGCGTTCTGGGTGCAGGTGGCGGTGCAGGGCGCGTGGGGCGTGGTACCGGGTTACCTGAACGAGCTTTCGCCCGACGACGTGCGCGGCACTCTGCCGGGCTTCGCTTACCAGCTGGGCAACCTGATCGCGTCCGGTACCGCGTACGCGCTGGCGTGGATTGCGGCCTCGCGGCATGGCGACTACGCCTTCGCGCAGGCGGTCTGGATCGCCGTGGTGGCGGTGCTGCTCGCGTTCCTGACCTGGTTCGGGCCCGAGGCACGCGGCGTGCGCTTCGGCGTGACGGAGATCGCGGGCGACGCTAACATGCGCGGTTCGACGTCTCCATCGTGACCATTCCATGCGTGCCGAAAAGAATTCCGTGGTGAGTTTCCATTACAGCGTGCGCGACGCAGCCGACGCCGCGGCCGAGCCGTACGATGATTCGCACCAGCGCGGCGAGCCGATGCTGGCGCTGCTGGGCCATGGGCAGCTGGTGCCGGGCGTCGAGAAGGCGCTGACCGGCCGTGAAGCGGGCGAGACATTCACCGTCGATATCGAGCCTGCGGAAGCCTATGGCGAACGCCAGGAAGGCCTGCTGCAACGCGTTCCCAAGAAGTATTTCCAGGACGCGCAAAAACTGAAGCCCGGCATGACCACCGTCCTGCAGACCAAGGATGGCGGCCAGCGGCTGGTGACCGTGCACAAGGTTGGCATGACCGCGATCGACGTCGACCACAATCATCCACTGGCGGGCAAGACCCTGCACTTCGAGATCGAAGTCACCGACGTGCGCGAAGCTGCGCCCGAGGAACTGCAGCACGGGCATGCGCATCCCGGTGACGGGCATTCGCACGGCTGACGCGGCGGGGTTATCGCCTTCGCCACCTAGGGCCGACGAGTCGTCCTGCAGGAGCGAGCGTGCTCGCGACTTCCGTTCCGGTGTGCATAACGACACCCCTGTCGTTTCCGCCCGCTTCCCCTGAGAGCGGTTTCACTCGCCTGCGGCGCGCGAGCCCCTTTCTCTTGCGTCGCCAAGAGAAAGGGGCGAAAGAGAAGGCGAACCCCGGTGCCGCGCTTTTCGATCATCCATGGCCGAAAAGTGCGTTCGGCCCGGCCGGGCCTGCCGACGCGCCGTCCATGGCGCGGCGGCAAGTGGGCGCAATCCGTTGCGCCCACCCTGCGGGCCTGATCGTCCGGGCCTCACCGCGGCACAGGGGCCTCGTTGGGCGCGCTTCCTGCGCGGATTGAGCGGAGCAAGTTGCGGGCGCTTGCTCCGACCGAGGCCCTGGATGGCCGACATCGAAGCAGAGCTGTTGAACGCGCCTTTGCACGGCGCCGCGGTGCGCAGCCGATCGCGCGAGCAAGGCGCGCATGTTCGAGCGCATGGAAGTGCGAGTTCGCGCCGGCGCGCGATCGGCGAGCACCAAGGGCAGTTTCGCCGACACGATGTCGGCGAAACCGTCGTGCCAGGCGCAATGGTTTTGGCCACTTTTGCCGAAACAAAAGTGGCTCGTCGGCTTCGCCGACGAAACCGCTCCTGCAGGTCAGAAGAAAATCTTCTGGCGCTGCCTGCGCCGCCGGCGCCAGGCATCCAGCGACAGGTCGCCCGCGCCGTGCACCGCCAGCAGCAGGAAGCCGCCGGCGATCGCGACGTTCTTCATGAAGTTGATCCATTGTTCGTGGTCGGCGAAGTTGTTGTGGAACAGGATCGCCGCCAGCAGCGTGTACACGAACAGTCCGGCTGCGGCCCAGCGGGTCAGCAGTCCGCACAATACGGCGAGGCCGCCGCCGAGTTCGGCAAAGATCACCAGCGGCAGCAGGCCGGGTGGCAGTCCGTGCGCCACCAGCAGCTTGGCGGTGGCCGAATAGGCGGTGAGCTTGCCGATCCCGGACAGGATGAAGATCAGCGACAGTCCAAGGCGGCCGACCAGCAAGGTGAAGTTCCGCATGGTGGAATCCGTGGAAGCGTGGCTGGCCGCGCGCGTCGCCGGAACGGCCGGCCGGGCACACGCAGCCTGCGTGGGATCAGTCCGCCGCCAACGCTGCGCGCAGGCGCGGCGTCAGCACGCGTTTGGCGAACAGGAAATGGTCGCGCCAGTAGTAACCGTCCAGCTCGTCCAGCCGCACGGTACCGCCCGTGTCCGGGGCGTTCACGAACCGGCCGTGGCCGACGTAGATGGCAACATGGTTGACGCGGTGGTGGCGGCCGAAGAACAGCAGGTCGCCCGGTTCAAGCTCCGAGCGCTTGATCCTGGGCGCATCCAGTGCGGCGATTTCGCGCGAGGTGCGGGGCAGCTTCATGTCGGCTTCGGCCAGGAACACATAACCGACCAGGCCGCTGCAGTCGAAGCCCGATTGCGGCGTATTGCCGCCGTAGCGGTAGGGCGTGCCGACCAGGCTGATGGCACGGAACAACACGTTGTTGGCAACGTCGGCGGATGGAGACGCGCCCGGCAGGGGCACCGCCGTGCGCGGCGGCGGGATGCTGGCGCAGGCGCCCAACGCCAGCAGCACGGCAAGCCCTGCAAGCAGTCGGCTGCGGCGCCAACACGCGTTCAACGCGTGGACTCCGGCAGGGCGGGTGCGAGGGTGGGGGAGCGGACGGGATCGGGCATCGGACAGGGCGGCCGCGCGGGCAGACCCGACGTTAACCGATGGCGGCGGTCGCGTCCAGCGCCTGGATCAGGCTGTCGCTGCGCGTTCGTGTTGCCGCGTGTGCCCGCTTGCCTGTGCAGCCAGGGCTTGTTCGAACTGGACCGTGCGCTGGCGCGCGGACTCGGCCACGGCCGCCGGCACCGCCTGCTCGTCGAGACAGCGGGCGAGGATGGCGCGGTGGTAGGCGTTGAAATCCGGGTCGCGGCCGGCCTCGTCAAGGGCGGACAGCAAGGTGGCCAGCCAGCCCGCGCCCGGGGCGCGCAGCATCAACAGGATTTCGGGCACACTGCAAAAACCGGTATCGGTGTTGGTGTTCATGTGGATTCCCTCTGTTCACGGGAGTCCAAGCAACAATGATGCCAACCTTGGCCGGGCAGTGGAAAAGCGGGAGCCGGGCCCGGGCCGGGTTCGGGCGGACAGGCCGCCGGGGCCGCGCGCCGAAGCGTTTGCGGGCCGGAAGTGACGCAGGCTGGCAGCCTCCGGCGCGCTTCCGCACGCGCTGATATGTGTACAAACGTTACAATTGCGGCGATGAACGCAACACACAGCGATGTCCTGGTCCTCGGCGGTGGCGTGATCGGCATGTCCTGTGCGCTGGCGCTGTTGCGCCAGGGCGCGTCGGTGCGGGTGCTGGAGCGGGGTACGCCCGGCTGTGGCGCTTCGCACGGGAATTGCGGCACGCTCACGCCCAGCCACGCCATCCCGCTGACCGTGCCGGGCATGCCTTGGAAGGCCCTGCACTGGATGCTGCGGAGCGATGCGCCGCTGTACGTCAGTCCGAAGCCGGACTGGGAACGCTGGCGCTGGCTGCTGGGTTTTGCGCAGCGCTGCAACCTCGCTTTTGCCGAACGCGCCGCCGTCGCGCGCGCCGCCATCCTGCAGCGTTCGTGGACGCTGTTGCCGCGTCTGCTGGTGGAGGAGGGCATCGATTGCGAGTACGCCCCGTCCGGCAACCTGTACGTCTATCGCGATGCGCGGGTCTTGCGGCATGACCGGCCCGAGATCGAATGGCTGCATCGGCTGGGGATTTCCGCGGCAGCCTTGCGCGGCGACGAGGTCGAAGCGATGGAGCCGGCGCTGCTGCCGGGCGTGGTGGGCGGTGCCCTGCATGCCGACGACGCGCAGCTGCGTCCCGACCGCCTGGCCGATGGCCTCGCACGCCGGATCCGCGAACGCGGCGGCGTGATTGAAACCGGCGCGGACATCACGGGTTTTCGCTGCGCCAACGGGCGGGTCGAAACCGTCCAGACCGCACGTGGCGATTACGCCGGCGAACGCGTCGTGATGGCATTGGGATCGTGGACGCCGCACATCGCGGCGATGCTCGACCTTCATGTGCCGATCCAGCCCGGCAAGGGCTATTCGATCACCATGTCGCGGCCCGATCCGTGTCCGCGTCGGGCGCTGGTGTTGCGCGAGCCGAGCGTGTGCGTGACCGCATGGGACTCGGGCTACCGCCTCGGCAGCACCATGGAGTTCTCGGGTTACGACGAGCACCTCAACCCTACCCGGCTCGATGCGCTGCGCCGCGGCGCAGCGGCGTACCTGCGTGCACCGGTGGGCGCCGAGGTCAGCGAAGAGTGGTGGGGCTGGCGGCCGATGTGCGTGGACGAAATCCCGCTGATCGGACCTGTGCGGCGCTGGAACAATCTGATGCTCGCGACCGGCCACGGC
>JAFEDX010000179.1 GCA_018241365.1 Pseudomonadota bacterium | reverse complement strand
CAGCACCAGCAGGCGTGCGTCCTCGTTCACGAGGTTGCGGAAGGCGCGGTAGACACCCGGCGGAACCGAGCACAGGTCGCCGGGCTCCAGCGTCACCTTGTGCTCCAGCGCGTTGCCCCACAACAGGTCAAAGCGGCCGTCGAGGCAAAAGAAGGTCTCCAGCGTGCCAGTGTGGTTGTGCGCTACCGGCCCTTGGTGCGGCGTGCACTGAGCGATGGTGATGCACAGTCCCGGCCAGCCGCGCAAGGGCGCCATCGCGTTGCGGCCAACGAGGCCAGGCGGGCTGACGACTGGAAACACCTTGTTCGCGGCGAGGTATTCCATTACCTCGCGCGGGATGCCGCCGTCTGCGTGCTGCGATTGGTAAGGTACGAGATCTTGGAAACGGGCCATGAGCGGGCCCGGGTGGATTGCGGTGGAGGTGATGGTCATGACTGAGAGTTGTTAGCTTTCGGTTGGGTTAACATTGGTCAATTGATAATTAACTACACGTCTAATTAACGTCCGCGATCTTAGGATAAAACTTGCTGCAAGTCAAATACAGAAAGTCGATGGAAGTGGTAACGGAACGCCCCGGAGGTGATCAATGACGACGGCAAAGAGAGTTGCGCCCGCGACAAGCGAGCCCCCGCGGCAAGCCCGTGGAAAGGCCACCAGCGAAGGCATCTTGCGGGCCGCTCTGCGCCTAATGGCCGACAACGGCTACAACGGGGTCTCGCTGCGTCGGATCTGCCTGGAGGCGGAGGTGAACCTTGCGCTGATGAACTATTACTTCGGCAGCAAGGCGCAGTTGCTGACCGCGATCTTCGAGCGCTGGGCCGCGCCGATCAACGCCGAACGGCGACGGCTGCTGGAAGAAGTTGATGCGCGCCATCCAGACGGCAAGCCGCCGCTAGAAGAGTTGCTGCACGCGTTCATCGTACCCACGCTGACCGCATCCAACACCAACCTTGAAGACGAGTTGAGTTTCGTGCGTCTGTCGGGACGGCTGGCGACCGACCCCACGCCGGAAGTACGCAAGGCGATTGCCAATGTGTATGACGAGGCAGGGGTTAAATTCGCGCGTTCCCTGCGCCAGGCCTGCATGCACTTGGACACCGAGGAATTCCGGATGCGCCTGATGTTCCTGTATGGGGCGATGGTCTACACGCGATCGGAGACGGGACGGGTGGATTCGCTGACGGAAAAGTTGGGGCTGTCGCCGCAGCGGGTTTCGGTGCATGAGGCTGGAAAGTACTTGGTGCCGTTTCTCGCAGCGGCCCTGCGCGCGCCGGCCACCGCCGC
>JAFEDX010000178.1 GCA_018241365.1 Pseudomonadota bacterium | reverse complement strand
GGTACGGTGGCCGCGGGAACCGGAGCCGCGGCCACCGTGGCCGCGGACGCGGATTCGGCGGGGGCAACGCCACCGGCAGTCATCGTCTGCGTGGTGACCGGCCCGAACACCGGCGCGGAAGGTTGCGGCGCGGTCTCCGGTGGTGTCGCAGGCGTTGCGGCCGGCGTGGCCGCAGGCGTCGCAATCGGCACCGGCGCTGGAGTCGCGGCCAACGTTCCGGCAGCCGGCGTTGCGCCCGGAGTCGATGCGGCCTGCAACTTCAGCACCTGGCCGGGATGGATGGTGTACGGCGGCGGGATATTGTTTTGCGCGGCCAGGGTGCGGAAATCGATGCCGTGGGCGAACGCGATGCTGTAGAGCGTGTCGCCCGCGGCGACGGTGTAGCCCGCGGCACTCGTGGTGCCGTTGGCGTGGCCAAGGCCGAAGGTCTGGACGCCGCCCGAGTTCGTCGCCGGCTGCGCGGATGACCCCGGTGCCTGCGCCGACGCCGCCTGGCCAGGCCCGAACGAATGGTTGACGACCGGCGCCGGAGTCGAGGCACAGCCTGCCAGCAACAACACCGCCGCGCCCATCACCAGAAATTGCTTGCAGGAAATCGAATCACGCATGGTGCGCGCAAGGATACCGGAGTCACCGCCGCGTGACAGGCACCCGCGCGGCGGAGTGGACGCCGGCGACGCGGATCACTCGTCCACCGGCACCCGTTCGCAGGTGCCGCGATCGGGATCGATGCGCAGGATCGCATGGTCGTTGCGATCGGCCACCCACAGCGAATCCGCGGCGAACGACAGGCCTTGCGGTTCGTGCAACGGATAATCGAACTGCAAGGTCGCGACCTCGCCGCTGTAGGGATCGAGCACGCGAAGGCAGTCATTGCAGGTATCTGCGACATACACGCGATTGTCGGCGGCCGCGAGTCCGCACGGATAAGCCAGGCGCACCTTGCGTCCGGAGCCATCACGGTCACCGGGTTCCCAGGGCGACGAGCCCACCAGCGTGGTCAGGGCCAGGTCGGCGAAGCGCAGGCGGCGGATCGCATTGCCACCCGCATCCGCCACCAGCAATTGGCCGGGCAACAATGCCAGCGCCGTGGGTTGCGACAGCGACGACTGTACGCCAATGCCGTCGCGCACGTCGCTGCGGCCGTCGCCGGCGATGGTCTCGACGCGCTGGTGGCGCAGATCGACACGCAGGATCTGGTGCTGTCCGCTGGCGGCGACGTACAGCATGCCGTCGTCCGCGGCGATCGCATGCGGCGCGTTGATGGCGGCGCGCAAGCTGCCACCTTGTTCCTCGACGTTGCCGTACGCGGGGCGCCCTGCGCC
>JAFEDX010000177.1 GCA_018241365.1 Pseudomonadota bacterium | reverse complement strand
ACGCGCGCCTTGTCGGCGCGGGCGTAGGAGATGAAGACGTCAGCCATGGCCGTCAGCTCCCCGCCACTTGTGCCGGCGCGGCGGACTGCTTCGCGGCTGCTAGACGCGCTTCGGCGGCGGCGACCATGGTCTGCCAGCGTGCGTCGTCATGCAGCATCTCGAGATCAGGATCGGCCTTCGCGTAGGGCAGGAAAGCATCGGTGATCGTCGCGAACAACGGCTCGAGCATCTCCAGCGCGGCGCTCTTGTCCTTCAAGTACACGCACAGCGAGCATGCGAAGTTGTAGCGCATGTTGAAATTGCTGGGGTCGATCATCAGCGTCCGGTTCATGCGCGATTTGGCGCGATCGGCGTCGCCCAGCGCCATGAGCGCATAGGCGCTGTAGGCCAGCACGCCCGGATTGTTCTGGTCGCGGGCCAAAACCGCTTCCGCCCGTTTGAGCGTCACTTCCGCCGCGCGCCGCGCAGCCGCGGCATCGCCCACCACGGTATAACAACTCATCAGTGTCGCAGCCGCATTGATGTCCGTTTCCATCAGTCCAGCGGCTTTTTCGTAATAGCGGATCGCATCTTCGAAGTGATGCAACTGGTAATTGACGCGCGCGGCGGTGCGGTTGGCCTCGTAGGATTCCGGGTCAAGTTTCAGCGCGACCGCAGCTTCAGCTTCCGCTGCATCGGTCTCGCCGTTCTGGATCAGGATGTAGGCCTTGACCGCGTGCGCTTCGGCCAGGTCCGGATCGATCGCCAGCGCGCGCTCGGCAGCCGCCATGCCGGTATCTGATCCCACGCCCAAGGTCCGCAGGCATCGATAGCCGATCGCCATCAATGCCCAGGCTTGCGCATAGTTCGGGTCGATTTCCGTGGCTCGGGTGCACATGCGGATGATGGCCTGCGCCGCATGTTCGTCGAACTCTTGGCCGCTCACGTACATCTGCCGGGCCATCAGGTACAGGTCGTAGGCCTCGGCGCTGTCGGTGCCGCGCCGCTCGATGGCCTTCTTTTCTTCCGGCAGCAGGCGCAGCCGCAGCGCCTTGACGATGGCGCGGGAAATCTCGTCCTGCAGCGCGAAGATGTCGCTGGTATCACGGTCGTAGCGCTCGGCCCAGACGTGGCCGCCGTCCTCGCAGTCCACGAGCTGGGCGCTGATCCGCACCCGGCCTCCGGCCTTGCGCACGCTGCCCTCCAGCACGTGCGTGACCTTCATTTCGCGGACGAGTTGGGGCACGTCCAGTTTCTCGCCCTTGTACTGGAAGGCGCTGTTGCGCGAGATGATGCGCAGCGAGGAAACCTTGCTGAGGTCGGTGATGATGTCCTCGGTGATGCCGTCGCTGAAATATTCCTGGTCCGG
>JAFEDX010000176.1 GCA_018241365.1 Pseudomonadota bacterium | reverse complement strand
ACCCCTCTCCCGAGGGGAGAGGGGTTCATTGCATTTCTGTAAAGGTTCCAGGCACACCGCCTGCGTTCTTGGCTTCGTCCTCGCGGCGGTCGCCACCGCTGCAATGGCCGACGCGCCACCACAAATCTCGCCCGCAAAAACCATGGCCCAGGCCGGCATGGTGGATATCCGTTCGCTGGTGCCCGGCATGGCCGAGAACATCCACTACGCCGGCAGTGACAACTTCACCGGCGCACCGGTGCCCGGCTACAAAGCGGCAAAGCGTTTCCTGCTGAAACCGGCCGCCGAAGCACTGGCGCGGGTCGAACATTCATTGCGCGAACAACACCTGCGCCTGAAGATCTGGGATTGCTATCGCCCTGCCCGCGCAGTTGCTGCGTTCGTGCGCTGGGCGCACGACCTGTCCGACACCCGCACCAAGGCCGCGCACTACCCCAACGTGGACAAGAGCAAGTTGCTGGGTGAGTACATCGCGCCGGTGTCGGGCCACAGCCGGGGCGCGACGGTCGATCTGACGCTGCTGCAATGCGACGCGCACGATCGGCACTGCAAACAGCTGGACATGGGCACGCACTTCGACCTGTTCGATCCGCTGGCCCATACCGATTCGCCCGACGCGACGCCGCTGCAACACGCCAATCGCGAGCGGCTGCTGAAGGCGATGGCTGCCGGGGGTTTCGAAAATTATCCGGCCGAATGGTGGCATTACACGCTGCAGATGCAACCTCAGCCGGCCGCGCTGTACGACGTTCCGGTGCAATGATCACAGAGGCCTCACCATGACTTGTAAATCGTTTGCCCTTCTTGCACTCGCGTGTCTGTCGACAACCGCGCTCGCGCAAGCGCCGCACCAGGCCCAAATCAATGCGCTGATGAGCCGCTACGCGGGCGACGTGCCCGGCGCGTCCCTGCTGGTGGTCAAGGACGGCAAGACGGTGATCGCGCGCGGTTACGGCTACGCCAATCTCGAAGAACACAACAAGGCGACGCCGCAAACCGACTACCGTCTTGCTTCCGTCACCAAGCAGTTCACCGCGGCATCCATCCTGCTGCTGAAACAGGACGGCAAGCTGAAGCTCTCCGACCCGATCCGCAAGTACCTGCCGGAACTCCCGGCCAGCGACAACGCGATCACGATCGAAAACCTGCTGACCCACACCAGCGGACTGATCGATTACGAAGATCTGGTCCCGGCAACGCAAACCGCGCAGATCGACGACAACGACGTGCTGCGCATGATCGGCTCGCAGGATCACCTGTATTTCCGGCCCGGCAGCGCGCACCGCTACAGCAACGGCGGCTACGTGCTGCTGGGCCTGATCGTGCAGCGCGTGTCGGGCATGGACCTCGCCGATTTCATGCAGCAGCGCATCTTCAAGCCGTTGGGCATGGACCA
>JAFEDX010000175.1 GCA_018241365.1 Pseudomonadota bacterium | reverse complement strand
CTCGCCCTGAGCGCCTGAGCCTCGATGGCCCATGGCCCATGGCCCCGGCCACGCCTGCGCGCGAACGCTCGGCGCGCCCACCCGTCGCGCCCGCTCGCGACAGGCCAGCGCCCGCCCAGGGCGCTGCGGGTTTGCCTGAGAATCCGACTCCATCGGCCCGCTTCAACGAACCCTGAATGGCCCACCATCGAGTTGCTGCCTTGACCTCCCGCCACCCGTCGATTCCCGCGGGCGATGTCCTGCGCCACGGCCTGCAGGTGCTGGCCTTTTGCTGCGTGGTGGCGGTGTTCACCACCATGATCTGGCCCGACACCGGCTATGGCCGGCAACTGGTCCATTCGATCACGATCGGCATGCTGACCTGGGCGGTGATCGAGTTTGGTCGCCTGCTGGTGCCCCGCGAGTTCTGCTACCGCGGTCCGGGCAACCCGGGGCATGGCTGGCCCAAGGGCTGGCGCGGGGTGGCGCTGACCCTGTCGGGGCTCGCCGCCGGATTTCTGATCGGCCGGCCGCTGGGGTTCTGGATGCTGGGCAGTCCGTCGGGGTACTCGCAACGCGATCTGGTGCTGAGCCTGCTGATCACGGTCGCCGCCGGCGCGGTGGCCAGCTTCTACTACCACGCGCGCGGACGCCAGGCCGCGCTGCAAGCCCAGATCGCCGCCGCCGAGCGCGACGCCAGCCAGGCGCGCCTGGCGCTGCTGCAAAGCCAGCTCGAGCCGCACATGCTGTTCAACACCCTGGCCAACCTGCGCGCGCTGATCGCCCTCGATCCGCCCGCCGCCCAGCACATGCTGGACCGGCTGGACGGCTACTTGCGCGCCACCCTGGGCGCCAGCCGCGCCACCCTGCACCCGTTGGCCGACGAATTTGCGCTTCTCACCGACTACCTGGAGCTGATGGCCGTGCGCATGGGCCCGCGTCTGCGCACCACGCTCGATCTGCCCGAGCCGCTGCGCGCATGGCCGGTGCCCACGCTGCTGTTGCAGCCGCTGGTCGAGAACGCCATCAAGCACGGCCTGGAGCCCTGCATCGACGGCGGGCGCGTCGAGGTGACGGCCGCGCGCGAGGACGACCGGCTCGTCCTGGTGGTGCGCGACAGCGGGGTCGGCTTCGACACCGCGCGGGCCACCGCAAGCGGCGCGCACTTCGGCCTGGCCCAGGTGCGCGAGCGCGTGGCCACGGCCTATGGCGAACGCGCGCACTGCGCGGTCGAATCGGCGCCGGGCGCCGGCACCACGATCCGCATCACGCTGCCGCTGGACGAAAAAAGCCCCGCATGAACCCCGCCGCCCCCACCGCCCTGATCGCCGAAGACGAGCCCCTGCTGGCCGCCGCCCTGCAACACGAACTGGCCAAGGCTTGGCCCGAGCTGCGCGTGGTGGCCACCGTGGGCGATGGCGCCAGCGCCGTGCGCGAGGCG
>JAFEDX010000174.1 GCA_018241365.1 Pseudomonadota bacterium | reverse complement strand
GGGCGGGCGCTGGCCTGTCGCGAGCGGGCGCGACGGGTGGGCGCGCCGAGCATTCGCGCGCCGGCGTGGCCGGGGCCATGGGCCATGGGCCATCGATGCTCAGGCGCTCAGGGCGAGGGTGCCCCCGCGCGCTTCGGCGCGCGCATAGGCGGGGCGGGCGTGGATGCGCGCCAGCCAGTCGGCCAGACGCGGGTGGCTGCCGGCCGTCAGGCCGGCGCGCGCCTGCGCCGCTTCGAGCGGAAAGCTCATCTGCACGTCGGCGGCGGTGAAGGCGGGGCCCGCAAACCAGTCGCGCGCGGCCAGCTCGCCCTCCATGTAGTCCAGGTGCAGCTTCAGCTGCGGCGCGATGAACCCCGACATCGCCTTGCCGACGATGCCGCGCGCCACGGGTTTGGCGAAAAAGGGCATGGGCGCGCCAGCGATGCGGTCGAACACCAGCTTCATCAGCAGCGGCGGCATGGCCGAGCCCTCGGCGTAATGCAGCCAGTAGCGGTAGCGCAGCGCCTCCGGCGTGCCGGCGGCAGGCGCGAGGCGGCCAGCACCGTAGCGCTCGACCAGGGTTTCGATGATGGCGCCCGACTCGGCCAGCACCAAACCATCGACGGTGACCACGGGCGACTTGCCCAGCGGATGGATCTGCTTGAGGGCCGGGGGCGCCAGCATGGTCTTGGGGTCGCGCTGATAGCGCACGATGTCGTAGGCGAGCTCCAGCTCTTCCAGCAACCACAGGATGCGTTGCGAGCGGGAGTTGTTCAGGTGGTGGACGGTGATCATGGCGGGTGGCCCTTGCGGTTGCGGTGGGTCACGGTAGTGTGCGGCCTTGCAGCTTCATGCGTTCCGCTTGCAGCAAACGCTCGTGCAGGCCGGCGCCGCCGCCGACCAGCCAGACCACCAGGCCGTGAATCGCCAGGCCCAGGCCCCAGCCGGCCAGCGGAAAGATGAACCAGGGCCGGCCGCTGCCCACGGAGATCAGCGCCAGGCCGGCGTTGACGCAGACGAAGACCAGCGCGTGCACATACCAGCCCATCTTGGCGCCGGCGCGCTTGCGCGCCAGGCGCTCGATCCGGGCGCGCTCGGCGGCTGGGGCGTCCGGCGCGGGGGTGTGGGAGTCGAAGGCGGACATGGCGAATCCTTTTTGATGTGGTGAGAGGAGGGCTTCAACCGGCTTGCAGCACCGGGCGGGCGGCCAGGCGCAGCACGCGCAGCGAGCGCACGGCAAACAGGCCCGACAGCAGCCCATACAGCGCCGTGACCGTGATGGCAAAGCCCAGGTGCCGGGCCAGCGTGGGCTCCAGTGCCAGTTGCACGCCCACGCTGTACTTGATCAGGAACACGCCGAGGATCAAAACCATGGGCACCCAGCTGCCGGGCAGGAGAAACTGGCGCGAGGCGGGGTCGAAGCGCGTGCCTGCCGGCGCTGCGGCGCGGCTGCCCAGGGCCAGCGCGCCGGCAAAGCACAGCGCCCACAGCGCCCCCAGCGCCGGCAGGTGGCCGCTGGCGCCAAAGGCCGACT
>JAFEDX010000173.1 GCA_018241365.1 Pseudomonadota bacterium | reverse complement strand
TACACCTCGCGGTCATCCTCGTGTTCGTGCGGCAGCAGTTGCTCACGCAACATCACATCCAGTTGGTTCAGTGCGCGTGACGCCTCGGTTCCCCGCAGCGACGCCAGGCGATCGGCGACCGAGGTCAGGCGATCAAGTACCGGCGCGAGCTGTTCGTGGTCGGCGTGCAGCCGGCCGAGCTCATCCGGTGACAGGCCGTAGCGGCTCGCCCGCAAGGGCTGTACGCGCAATACCCGCAACGCGTTGAGGATCACCGCGACATCGATCAGCTCCTGCAGGATCGCACCGTAGATGGGTGGCAGGAATCCGAACAGCGCGACCACCATCGCGACGAGCGACAGGCCCATCCCGGCGACGACGCTTTCCACCGCGATCGCGCGCGTCCGGCGTGCGACGTGCAGCGCCTCGGCCAGGCGGTCGAGCCGGTCGACCAACAGCACGATGCCGGCGGCTTCCGCGGACGCGGTTGCGCCGCGTGCCCCCATCGCCACGCCGACGCTGGCCGCCGCGAGGGCGGGTGCGTCGTTGACGCCGTCACCCACCATCACGCATGGCGCCGATCGCGTGGCCGACTGGATCACCGCCAGCTTGTCCGCGGGGTTTTGTTCCGCCAGTACTTCATCGACCCCTAGGCCGGCGCCGATGGCGTCCGCGACTTCCTGCCGATCGCCGGTCAGCATCACGATGCGCTGGATGCCGGCGCGTCGCAGCAGTCGCAGTGCACGTGGCGTCTCCATGCGCAGCTGGTCTGCCAGCAGCAATACGCCGGCGACCTTCCCGTCCATGGCGACGAGCACCGCCGAAATTCCTTCACCGGCGGCGCGCTCGAGCAGATCGTGGATCGATTCGGGTACGGCGACGATTGCGCCGACGTACGCCGGCGAACCGACTGCGACCCGCACGCCGCCCACGATCCCGCGCAAGCCTGCGCCGGTGGTTTCGACCACGTCAGTGGGTACCTGGAGCATGAGCCCGCGCGCGCGGGCTGCTTCGACGATTGCGGTCGCCGTCACGTGGTGCGACATCTGTTCCAGCGCGGCAGCATGTCCGAGCACCTCGTCCTCGCTCGCGGCCGCCACGCGCTCGATCGACACCAGGCGTGCGCGGCCGCCGGTAAGCGTGCCGGTCTTGTCGAAGAACAGGGTGCGCGAGGCGGCCAGTGCCTCCAGCGCGCCGCCATCCTTCACCAGGATGCCGCGCCTCGCGCAGCGCGAAATGCCGGACACGATGGCCACCGGCACCGCAAGGATCAGGGGGCAGGGCGTCGCCACCACCACCACCGCGAGCGCGCGCATGGGATCGCCGCTGACGAGCCACGCGATGCCCGCGATCACGAGCGACAGCGGGACGAACCATGCAGCGTAACGGTCGGCCAGCCGCACCGCGGGCGCCTTGGAGTGCTGTGCCGTCTCCACCAGCTTGACGATGCCGGCGTAGGTGCTCTCGGCGGCGCTCGCGGTGGCTACCATCTCGAACGCGTCGGCGGCGTTGATGGCGCCGCTGCGCAGCGCCGCGCCACGCAGGTGCGTGACTGGCA
>JAFEDX010000172.1 GCA_018241365.1 Pseudomonadota bacterium | reverse complement strand
CGGTTCAGCTCGGACAGCATCGAGCACAGCGCGCCGCGATACATCTTGCGGTTGACCTTCTGCGCAAAGTCGCGCGGCTGCGCAGCGAACGCGCGCGCGCCGCCAACGAAGATCGGCGCGCGGTAATCGCCGTGGCGGGCACCGCCGCCCTTCTGCTTCTTGAACTTCTTGGTGGTGCCCGACATGCGGGTGTGGTTCAGTTGCGCCTTGGTACCGGCACGGCCGGCATTGCGGTACGCCACCACCACTTGGTGCACGAGATCCTTGCGGAACGCGGCGCCGAAGATCGCTTCGGACACCTTGACCGGACTCGCGCCAATGACATTCAGTTCCATGACTTGGCTCCTCAGGCCTTGGCCGCCGGACGCACGATCACTTCGCCGCCGGTCGCGCCGGGCACCGCGCCCTTGACCGCGATCAGGTGGCGCTCGGCGTCGATGCTGACCACTTCGAGATTCATCGCCGAACGATTCACGTTGCCCATCTGGCCGGCCATTTTCTTGCCCGGAAACACGCGGCCCGGGGTCTGGCGCTGCCCGATCGAACCCGGTGCGCGATGCGACAGCGAGTTGCCGTGCGTCGCGTCGCCCATCGTGAAATGATGCCGCTTGATCGTGCCCTGGAAGCCCTTGCCCTTGGACACGCCGGCAACGTCCACGATCTGGCCGACCTTGAACACCTCGTCCACCTTGATCTCGGCGCCAACGGCGTACTTGTCCGCGTCCTTGCCGTCGAGGCGGAATTCCCACAGGCCGCGGCCGGGCTCGACCTTCGCCTTCGCGAAGTGACCCTTGGCTGGCTTGGCCAGCAACGAGGCGCGCTTGGCGCCTGCGGTGACCTGCACCGCAGCGTAACCATCGTTGCCGGCAGTCTTGACCTGGGTGACGCGGTTCGGCGTCGCCTCGATCAGGGTGACCGGCACCGAGCGGCCGTCTTCAGTGAAGACCCGGCTCATGCCGCATTTTTTTCCAACCAGTCCGATGCTCATGTTCCGTTCCTCAGCCCAGCTTGATCTGCACGTCCACGCCGGCGGCGAGGTCGAGCTTCATCAACGCATCCACGGTCTTGTCGTTCGGATCGACGATGTCCAGCACGCGCTTGTGGGTGCGCGTCTCGTACTGGTCGCGCGCGTCCTTGTCCACGTGCGGCGACACCAGGATCGTGTAACGCTCGATCTTGGTCGGCAGCGGAATCGGGCCGCGCACCTGCGCGCCCGTGCGCTTGGCCGTCTCGACGATCTCGCTGGCCGACTTGTCGATCAGGCGATGGTCGTAGGCCTTCAGCCGGATGCGGATGTTCTGGGTTGCCATGTTCGTGTCTCGCTAAAAGAACGTTTGTTCGTGTCAGCTTTTCGCTGCTATTGGCTGTTGCAGGAGCGAGCGTGCTCGCGACCGGAACTCGCGGTCGCCTGCACGCAGGCTCCTACTCGATGACCTTGGTGACCACGCCGGCGCCCACCGTGCGGCCGCCTTCGCGGATCGCGAACCGCAGGCCTTCCTGCATTGCGATCGGGTGGATCAACGCCACCGTCATCTTGATGTTGTC
>JAFEDX010000171.1 GCA_018241365.1 Pseudomonadota bacterium | reverse complement strand
CGTGAGCAGCACCGCCACGCCGAACGCGGCGATCGCGGCGACGAGGTTGAAGGCATGGCCCTCGCCCGTTCCCGGCGCGCCTTGCAAGGCTACCGGCAGATGGATGCCGAACGCGGCCAGAAGATTCACGACGTAGCCCGACCAGCCGCTCGCGACCGCGGCGACGATGAGCGCGTACTCGAGCAGCAGGTCCCAGCCGATCAGCCAGGCCGGCAGTTCGCCGAGTACCGCGTAACCGTAGGTGTAGGCGCTGCCGGTGACCGGAATGAGTCCGGCAAATTCCGCGTAACACAACGCCGCCGCGGCGCTGGCGATGCCGGCGATGATGAACGACAGCGCGACCGCGGGACCCGCATTCGCGGCTGCTTGCTGCCCGGCGAGCACGAAGATGCCGACGCCGATGATGCCGCCCAATCCAATTGCGGTGAGTTGCCACACGCCGAGGACGCGGCGGAAATCGCGGCGCGAACCGAGTTCGGCTTGCAGCGCTTCGACGGATTTGTGGCGCGTGAGTTTGGCGGCAAGGCTCATGGGTTCCCCTTCGGACGAAATGGCCGCGCGATAGTACCGTGTCGGCGCGGGAATCGCGCAGGTCACGCTATACAATGTGCCGCCGCATTGCCACTCGACGCGCATGGACATCTTCAAGGAATTCCACATCGAAGCAGCGCACCGCCTGCCGAACGTGCCGGCCGGGCACAAGTGCGCGCGCCTGCACGGGCATTCATTCGTCGTCGAAATCCATGTGGACGGGGCTGTCGACGCACACACCGGCTGGGTGATGGATTTCGCCGACATCAAGTCGGCGTTCGCGCCCGTCTTCGACCAGCTCGATCACCGCTACCTCAACGAGGTGCCCGGCCTTGAGAATCCGACCAGCGAGAACCTCGCGCGCTGGATCTGGAATCGGCTCAAGCCGGTGCTGCCGGCCCTGAGCGAGGTCCGCATCCGGGAAACCTGCACCTCGGGCTGCATACATCGCGGCTGAAGACATGTGCGCTTGCGCAATCTTGCGCCGCAATGCGCTGCAAATGATTCAGAACGTGATTTAAATAACTTTTACATTTCAATAAGTTAGTTATTATACAAGCAAAAACATCCTTTCTTGTTGCATTGCAGCAAAAACTTCTGTATAGTGCACCTCACACTCCCACCATACCCACGAGGACACTACCATGTACGAGCAGATCAACAGCCAGTTCCTGGCGCTCAGCAAGAGCTTCGCCGACAACGCGTTCAAGGCCCAGAACCTGGCCGCCGAAGGCATGGAGCGCATCGCCGCGCTGCAGCTCAAGACGCTGGAAAACCGCGTCGCCGCCACGGTCGAGTTCTGGTCCGAAGCCGCTGAAGTGCGCGATTTCGACGGCATCAAGGCGATCTGGCCGAAGAGCGTGAACCTGGTGAAGGAATCCACCGAGAAGTTCTACGCCAATGGCCAGGAAATCTTCGGCCTGACGCTCAAGACCACCGAAGCGCTCGGCCAGCTGGCCAAGGGCAGCTTCGAAGCCGCCAACGACAACTTCACCAAGCAGGTGAACAACGTCAAGAAGGC
>JAFEDX010000170.1 GCA_018241365.1 Pseudomonadota bacterium | reverse complement strand
TTCCATTCATTTCCACGTCGACATTCCACGGCTTTTTGAACCACGCGTTGGGCGGCGTGGATGTGGCCTGGGTGTTTGGGTTTTTAGTTTGCGGGTTGGCATACTACGGCGTCGCGAGCCGAGTCCGCGCTGAGGTTCCCTGCGGCACGGCGTGAGCACTATCGACGTGGTACGCGCTGGTTGTGTGGTGCGACAGGAGAGCCGCCCGAGCCGTACCGTCGCGGCGTTGATGGAACCCGTATGACGCGTGATCGCATGCCAGATAGCACCGAGCAGTATTTCGCGAACCGCCTGTGGCGACGGGCGCAGGAGCAACTTGCGCGAGGCGAGACCGACACTGCGCGAGGCCTACTGGAAGCATTGTTGTTACGGCAGCCCACCCATTTCCGCGCCAGCCTAGTGCTTGCCAGCGTCCACTTGAGTCAGCATCACGCTCGCGAGGCGTCAGCGCAGGCATCATTCGCGGCGCAGCATGTGCCGGAAGCCGATACCGCCGCAGTCGCTGCGACAGCAGAATGCCTGTTGCGTTGTGGCGAGATGGTCGCGGCGCGGGATCTGCTGGCGCACTGGGCTGCACAGGCGGCTAAACTGGACGCTCCGTCGTGCCGCATGCTGGCGCGAGCCTACCAGAAGCTAGGCGACAACACAGGCGCATTGACTCTTCTCGACAAGGCGCTCGCCCTCGTTCCGAACGATGCGGATCTCTCCTATTTCCGCGCGTTGCAGCACCAGTTCCACGGGAGGTTCGACGAGGCAAGGGCGGGGATGCGCAGATGCCTCCACTTGATGCCGACCTATGGCCGGGCGGCTCTCGCACTAGCTCGGCTAGGCAAGCACCAGCCGGACCGGTCCCGGCTCGCCTTCACGCAGGAACAGCTGCGATGGGTCCCACAGATGACCGAGGAGCACGCCGCATTCGAATTTGCCGCGTTCGAGGAGTTCGAGTCCCTGCAACGTTTCGACGAGGCCTTCCCCGCACTGGAGCGTGGCAACGACGTCATGCGGCGCCGCCTATCGGGCGAGCCTCGCCTTGACGCCGAGTTGGTCGACGGCCTGTGTCGCGTGACAACAGGAGCTTTTCTGCACGGCGATGGGTTATCTACTGCGGAAGGGCCCGTCCCCATCTTCATCGTGGGGCTCCCGCGCAGCGGCACCACCGTCCTAGATCGCATGCTGGACAATCACCCTGACGTGGTTTCGGTAGGTGAACGTACCGATTTTCCCCTACAGCTTCAGTGGTGCGCCAACCAGTCTGGCGACCAGCCGCTCAACGCTGCGATCATCGAACGGTTACCGGATCTCGACTATGCCGAGCTCGGGCGTCGCTATCTCGCTCAGACCCAATGGCGTGCCGCGGGACACGCGTTCTACGTAGACAAACTTCCACCCAATTATCTGCTGCTTGGAATGATCCGTCGCGCCTTGCCGTTCGCGCCCATCCTCCACGTGACGAAGGAAGCGATAGGCGTTTGCTTCTCCAACTACAAAACTCTGTTCGGCAATAGCTATCCACACAGCTACGACCTGCGCGAGATGGTGAAGCATTACGTTTTGTACAGGCGTCTGATGACGCACTGGCGCGAGGTGGCGCCCGATGCCTTTATCGATGTTGAATACGCGCAGCTCGTGACAGACCCAGAGGGAATGCTGGCAAGAATCCAGGAGTTCTGCGGACTGCGCCCAATCGCGGGATGCAGCGACTTGACCCAGAACCATGGTGCAGTGGCGACAATGAGCTGCATTCAGGCGCGGGAGCGGCTCGATGCACGTGGCATCGACGCATGGCAG
>JAFEDX010000016.1 GCA_018241365.1 Pseudomonadota bacterium | reverse complement strand
CCAGCACCAGCGCGTGGCGGCCCAGCGCTTCCAGCACCGCGCGTGCAATCGCCACGCGCTCCACGGTATTGGTGCCACTGAACAGTTCATCGATGACGAACAACGTGCAGCCGCCCCGCGCCTGTTGGGCGAGGAAGGATCGGATCGTCTCCACCTCCGAGAAATAATGGCTCCTGCCCGAGGCCACCGAGTGCGCGGCCTGGATCGAAGCCAGTACGCGCGAATGCGGAATGGCCGCCCGCGACGCCATGCAGAAGCCCAGCGTCTGCGCGAGCAGCGCGTTGACGCCGAGCATCTTGATGAAGGTGGTCTTGCCGGCCATGTTGGAACCGGTGACCAGCGCCGAGCGGCCATCGAGGCGCACGGAATTCGCGACGCCGTCGGCAAGCAATGGATGGCACCCGTCCGCGATATCCAGTACGGCGCACCCGGTGAACACGGGCGGACAATGGTGCGGGTGACCCGCGAGCCACGACGCCACCGCCACGGCGGCGTCGATTTCGCCGACCAGCGCAAACGACGCGGCCAGGCCGCTCCGCAAGCTGGCGAAACGTTGCATGGCGCGCACGTGCAGCACCAGTTTCGCCAGGCAAGCGAGATCGAGGAACATCGCCACGATCGAGATCGGAAAGAGCTTTTCGAACGACAGCCACGCAATCAACCAGCCCGACGCCCTGCTCAACCGCGTGCGGTTGTTGCGTTCGTCGCGCAACCCGGCCAACTGCGGCAACCAGGAATGCCGTTCATGCAAGGCCGCAAGGTCATCCGCCGCCTTGACCAGATGCAGGCAGGCCTCCAGCGTCTGCACGTCGCGCAGGGTGCGCCCGGTGGTGCCGATCCGCACCAGCACGACCACGTTGACCAGCAGCATCGCCAGCCAAACCCAGAAGAGCCACGACCATGCGAAAGCCGCGGCCAGCACCACCAGTGACGCCAAGGCCCAAGATCGCAGCAATCCCGGATGCCGCAATGGCGCCGGCAATGCGCCGAAGATGAATTCCGCGATGCGGTCGTGTCGTTCGTCCTGCAGCGACAACAATGCTTTCTGCAACGCTTCACGTGCTGCTGCGTTCGAGCAGAGCACGGCATACACCGCATATTTCCTTGCCTGCGGGTCGGCGTCCGCAACGTATTCGCGCATCTGCCGGAACAGGACCTGGCTGCCCACCGGCGAGACGGTCGAATCCATGCTGGCGAAGATTTCCGGAAATTCGAGGTCGGCCCAGGTCTTGTCATCGATGCATGCCGTGCCAGGCATGTCGCGCGTCAAGTCGAAATACTCGTTGGCGCGCCGATTGTCCTTGTCGCCCGGCCGGCCCCAGCGCGCGCGCAATTCGCGCAGCGCCTTGCGTTGGGGGAACAGCGCATCCAGCAGGCGTATCCGGACATCTTCCAGCAGCGCAGGCAAAGGCATTGGTCGGATCCTGGCGGGGCGGAACCACGATGTGGGCCAACGATCGAAAGGCAAGGTCGGCGACGATGCGCGGCGCGTGGCACATGCCCCCTCGCAACCGCGTCAGAGCGGATAGCGGTACACGCCGTTGACGACCTTGGTGTTGCGCACGCGCCGCATCACGTCGGCAAGGTGCTTGCGGTGCTTCACTTCGATCGCGAAGATCAGGGTGGCGGCCTGGATGCCGCGTTCGATGTATTTGACGTCGTCGATGTTGGAATTGGCCTCGGCGATCGCGGCCGAAACGGTGGCCAGCACGCCGGGCCGGTTCAGCACTTCCACCCGCAACTCCACGCGGTAATCGCCCTGCACCTGCTTGTCCCAGCCGATTTCGACGCGGCGCTCCGGCTGCCTGGCAAGCTCGACCACGTTGGGGCACTCGACGCGGTGCACCACGATGCCCTTGCCGGGCGAGAGGTAGCCGACGATGTCGTCACCCGGCACCGGATGGCAGCAATTGCCGAAACTCAAGATGCCGCGCTCGGCGCCAGTGATGCGGATCTTTTCGGAACGGTGCAGCGTCGCGCCGATCACGGGACCACCCATCTTGGTCAATTCCGCCGCCACCTTGTCGGGCATGCGGTTGCCCAGCGCGATGTCGGACAGCAGGTCTTCCAGCCGGCGCAGGTTGTGCTCGGCGAGGAAGCGGTCCAGCGCCTCGGGCGGAATCGCGTCGAGGCTGGATCCCTTGGTATCCAGCGCGCTCTCCAGCATGCGGTGTCCGAAATCGACCGCGTCCTCGTGCTGCAGGTGTTTCAGGTACTGGCGGATCGCGGCACGCGCCTTGCCGGTGATCGCGAAATCCAGCCAGGACGGATTCGGCGCCGCCGAGGGCGCCGTGATCACTTCGACCGTCTGCCCGGATTGCGGTTGCGTGCGCAGCGACGCCAGCTTGCCGTCGATGCGCGACGCCACCGCGTGCATGCCGACGTCCGTGTGCACCGCGAACGCCAGATCCAGCGCCGTCGCGTTCTTCGGCAGCGCCTGGATGTCGCCGGCCGGAGTGAACAGGTAGACCTCGTCCGGGAACAGGTCCACCTTGACGTTCTCGATGAACTCCAGCGACGACGGCGTCGCCGCCTGGTTGTCGGCAAGGCTCGTCACCCATGCGCGCGCACGCGACTGCGCGCTGTTGCCCGGACCGGCGTCGGTCTTGTACGACCAGTGCGCGGCCACGCCGCGTTCGGCCACGGTATTCATGTCCTCGGTGCGGATCTGGATTTCGATCGGCGCGCCGATCGGCCCGAACAGCACCGTGTGCAGCGACTGGTAGCCGTTTGCCTTCGGGATCGCGATGAAATCCTTGAAGCGCCCTTCCACCGGCTTGAACAGCGAGTGCGCCGAACCCAGCGCCTGGTAGCAATGCGCGACGGTGTCGGTGATCAGCCGGAATCCGTACACGTCCATCAACTGGTCGAAGGTCTTGTGCTCGTTCTTCATCTTCGACCAGATGCTGTACGGCGACTTGACCCGGCTGATGATGCGCACCGGGATGCCGTCCGCAGCCAGGCGTTCGGCCAGGGCGTGTTCGATCCTTGCCATCGCCTCGCGGCGGTTGCCTAGGGTGCGCTTGATGCGCGAGGCGATGATCTTGTAGCGGTCCGGATACAGGCTGCGGAAGCCGAGGTCCTGCAGCTCGGCGCGGACCGCGTTCATGCCGAGCCGCGCGGCGATCGGCGCGTAGATGTCCAGCGTCTCGCGCGCGATGCGGCGGCGCGCTTCCGGCTCCATTGCCGACAGGGTCCGCATGTTGTGCAGGCGATCGGCCAGCTTGATCAGGATCACGCGCAGGTCGCGCGCCATCGCCAACAGCATCTTGCGGAAACTTTCCGCGTCGGCCTCGGGACGGCTGGCGAAGTCCACGCGCTCCAGCTTGGTGACGCCATCCACCAGCTCGGTCACGGTCTCGCCGAAGCTCGCCTCCAGCTGCGCACGCGTGATCGCGGTGTCTTCGAGGGTGTCGTGCAACATCGCCGCGATGATGGTTTCCGCATCGAGGCGCAACCCCGCGAGGATCGTCGCCACCGCCACCGGGTGCGTGATGTACGGTTCGCCGCTCTTGCGGCGCTGGCTGGCGTGCGCACGCGCGCCCACGGCGTAGGCGCCGCGCACCCGCTCCACCTGCTCGGGCGGCAGGTAGGTCGCCAGCTGCGTGGCCAGCGCGTCGATGCCGGCGCGGTCGGCGCCCGTCGACCCCGTCTCCACCTCGGATTCCGTTTGCAACTTGCGCCTGCGCATCCCTGCAAGCTAGACAGGGCGGGCGCTTGAGTCAATATTTTTGATTGCCATCGCCACCTGAACCCGCGGCGACCGTGCACGGCGCCGGACAGGGTTCCTGCTTGGCGTGCCCGGCGGGCTCGGTTAACGTAGTGCGTCATGCCTGCGCCATCGTCACCGCTCGAAAGCCGACCGAACGCGTCCACGCCACTGGTGGAAGTGCGCGGCCTGCGCACGCGCCTCGGCAGCAAGACCATTTTCGATGGCCTCGACCTCGACGTCGCGCGCGGCAGCGTGACCGCGGTCATGGGGCCTTCCGGCACCGGCAAGACCACCCTGCTGCGGCACCTGACGGGACAACTCCGGCCCGATGCCGGCAGCGTGCGGATCGATGGTGAAGACGTGACCCGGCTGTCGCGCAATGCCTTGTTCACGCTGCGCGAACGCATCGGCTACCTGTTCCAGAACTCGGCCTTGCTGACCGATTTCAGCGTGTTCGAAAACGTCGCCTTCCCGCTGCGCCAGCACACCAGGCTGCCTGAAGAGCTGATCCGCAACATCGTGCTGACCAAGCTGCAGGCAGTGGGCCTGCGTGGCGCGGCGCAACTGATGCCCAGCGAACTTTCGGGCGGCATGGCGCGGCGCGTGGCGCTGGCGCGCGCGATCGTGTTCGACCCGATGCTCATCCTTTACGACGAGCCGTTCGTGGGCCTCGACCCGATCGCGCTGAACCAGGTGCTGCGTCTGATCAAGACCCTCAACCAGACGCTCGGGATCACCTCGATCCTGGTGGGGCACGAGTTTTCCGCCGTACGGCGGGTCGCCGACCGCGTGTTCCTGATCGCGAACGGCAAGCTGGTGGCGCAAGGCGCGCCGGATGCGCTGGCACACCAGGATTCGCCGTGGACGCGCCAGTTCTTCGGCGGCGAGGCCGACGGGCCGGTGCCGTTCCATTACCCCGCGCCGGATTACGCGACGGAACTGGGTTTGGGGGACGCCGCGCGATGAACGCACGCCTGCGCGACAACTGGTTGCTGGACGGCATCGCACGCGTCGGCGAATGCGGCCTGTTCTTCGTCGCCATCCTCGGCGTCGTGCCGAAAAGCCTGCGCTATTGGCGCGAGCTGTGCCGACAGGTGTGGTTTGTCGGTGCCATGAGCCTCGTGATCGTGATGACCTGCGGCCTGTTCGTGGGCATGGTGCTGGCGTTGCAGCTTTACTACACGCTGTCGATCTTCGGCGGCACCGCCGCGCTCGGCACGGTGGTTGCACTTTCGTTGTTCCGTGAACTCGGCCCGGTGATCACGGCGTTGCTGGTGGCTGGCCGCGCCGGCACCGCGGTCACCGCGGAAATCGGCCTGATGCGCGCCACCGACCAGCTGGATGCGATGGGCATGATGGCGGTCGATCCGCTGGCCTACGTCGCCTCGCCGCGCTTCCTCGCCGGCGTGATCGCGATGCCGCTGCTGGCCTGCGTGTTCAACGCCATGGGCATTTTCGGCGGGCACCTCGTCGGCGTGACCTGGCTCGGGCTCGACAACGGCACCTTCTGGGGCAACATGACGTCCACGGTCTCGCTGCACAAGGACATCCTCGATGGCCTGTACAAGAGCATCGCGTTCGGCGGCGTGGTCAGCCTGATCGCGGTGTTCCAGGGTTACACCGCACCGCCCACCAGCGAGGGCGTGGCGTATTCGACCACGCGCACGGTGGTGTTCTCGTCGATCGTGATCCTGGCGTTGGATTTCGTGATGACGGCGTTCCTTACATGACGGCGCTCGATCTCGCAAAAATGCAGGCCATGGATGGCCGGCAATGTAGCGATTTCCCGCGCCATTGCATGACGCCGAGTAGCGCAGTCGAGCGCGCGGGAAAGGTGCGCATGTTGGAGCGCAGGGAAGCGCGAGTTCGCGCCGGCGCGCGCTCGGCGAGCAACACAGGGCAGGCGAGCCGACACGATGTCGGCGAGACCGGCATGCCCGGCGCAATGGTTTTGGCCACTTTTGCCGAAACAAAAGTGGCCCGCTCGCCGCCGAGGCGAGCGGAACCAGAGCCAAGGCGTCGCTGCGAATACCGCAAAGACACTGGATCCCGGCCTTCGCCGGGATGACGAAGATGGTGGATTCCGGCACGCGCCGGATCGGTGATCAGGAATATCCGTTATGAACGCACGCCCAAGTTATGCCATCGGAACAGGATTGTTCATCCTGCTCGGCTTTGCCGCGCTGGCCTACCTCGCCACGCAAACCACGTCGGTGGTCAGCGTCCACCGCGGCGCCGCCTACACGATCAAGGCGCGCTTCCAGAACATCGGCCAGCTGAAGGAACGCGCGCCGGTGAAGATTGCTGGCGTGCGCATCGGCGACGTGCAATCCATCCAGCTGGAACCGCAACGGATGGACGCGCTGGTGACCATGTCGATCGACAAGCAGTACAACGACATCCCGGAGGATTCCTCGGCCGCGATATTCACCTCGGGTTTACTGGGTGACCAATATGTTGGGATCGAGCCGGGCGGATCGCCGGATTTCCTGAAGAACGGCGACGAGATGGTGCTGACGCAGTCGGCGATGAGCATCGAGAACCTGATCGGCAAGTTCCTCGTCAATGGCGGCCCGAAGTCCAGCAGCCCGGACTCGGCGCCTGCGGCGAGCGCACCGGCCTCCGGCAAACCCTGAATCGTTGCGCTCCGTGGCGTTGTCGCGGGGCCTGAAGGAGAGAGTCATGCTGAAACGCATCATGGCGCTGCTGGCGGCGGCGTTGCTGATCCCGATGGTCGCGGCGCCGGCGCACGCGGCGGCCGAACAGACGCCGCAGCAGATCGTGCAATCGATCGCCGACCAGCTCGGCAATGCGATCCAGGGACACCAGGACGAGCTGAGCCAGAACCCGGACGCGATGATCAAGATCATCGACGGGATCGTGCTACCGCATTTCGACATCGATTACGCCTCGCTGCTGGTGCTCGGCCGGCATGCGCGCGAAGCCACGCCGGCGCAGCGCGTGGCGTTTTCCAAGGCGTTCTACGATGCGCTCACGCACCGCTACGCCGAGGGCCTGGTGGCCTACACGCGCGGTTCGGTCAAGGTGCTGCCGGCGAGTGGGCCGCTCGACCAGCGCCGCACCATCGTGCGCACCACGGTGCTGCTGGCCAGCGGCAAGAACCTGTCGGTGGACTACGCGTTCCGCAAGACCGCATCCGGTGAATGGAAAGCCTACGACGTGATCATCGAGGGCATCTCCTACATCACCAATTACCGCAACCAGGTGGACGCCGAAATCCAGAAGGAAGGCATCGACGGCCTGATCAAGCGCCTGCAGACCCAGGGCGCCGGCGCGATCGACACGATGAAGCAGCAGGACGGCGGACACTGAGGCGATGTCGCGTTCGCATGGCCAGCTCGAAACCGTGACGGTCGCTCAACCCGACCGCGACACGCTGGCACTGCGCGGCGCGCTGACCTTCGCCACCGCGGCGCACGCGCTGGCGGAGGGTGGTCGCGCGCTGGCTGCAGGCGCACAAACGCAGCTTGACCTTGCGGGACTCACGCGCGCCGACAGCGCAGGCCTCGCCTGCGTGCTGGCCCTGGCAGCGGCGGCCCATCGTGCGGGCCGGCACCTGCAGGTCCGGCACTGGCCGGAAGGCCTGCACGCCTTGGCGGCGGTGTGTGACGTGGCCCCGCTGCTGGAATCAACCACCGCGCCAGCCTGATCGGTTCAGCGACCCGAAGCTGGCGGCGGACTGCCATTGCTCGTTGCCGGAGCGGGCGCGCTGGATGCCGGCGCCGGAGCCGCGGCGCCCGACGAGGATGGCGACGCGGGCGCGGCGGGATTGATGCCGTGCGACTTCTCGTATTGCTGCTGCTGCTGCAGCAACTGGTCGATGTCCTGTTCGTTTTCTTCGCCGGGCGTGGTGCCCTGCAACTCCTCGATGGCCGACATCGGCGGATTGCCGTAATAGATCTGGTACAGGCGATGCTGGCGATAGGCATCGCGCATGAACGCGTACGGGTCGTACGACGAATCGATGATCGGATCCAGCGGCAACGCACTGGCGCGCAAGGTCACCAGGTACGCGAGCGAAGGCAGGTATTCGGCATGCCACCTCAGGGAATGTTCGCGCGCGTACCAGCCCAGCGGATCGAAATAGCTGTCCACCGGCAGCCGCCACACATCGCGGGTTGTGGTCGGGCCGATGAAAGGCAGGACCAGATACGGCCCTTCCGGCACGCCCCAGTGCGCCAGCGTCACGCCGAAATCGGTGGGGTGCGCCGGCAAGCGCATGTCGCTGGCCGGATCGAACACGCCGAGGAATCCGACCGTGCTGTTGATGACGAAGCGACCGGTCGATTGCAACGCCGGACCCGGCCGTCCCTGCAACACCTCGTTGATGATGGTCACGGGCGTGCGCAGGTTGGCGAAGAAATTGCCGATCAGCACGCGTTCCTTCTGGCCAGTGACCTTCACGTAAGCCTTGGCGACCGGGCGGATCGCCACCTTGTCCGCGGTCATGTTGAACGCGAACATCTTGCGGTTGAAGTTCTGCAGCGGATCATCCGTGCGCGGCGGTGCGACCGCACAGGCAGCGAGCGCAGCGGCCAGACCCGTGACAGCGAGACTTCGTGCGATTCGGGAACGTCGGGAACGTGGCATGCGGCGTCAATGCGGGCGGCAAGCGGGGCTTGCAAGGTCGTGATTGTAAAAGGCACTGCCGGCGCGCCGCTCGCACACGGTGTTCGCGAGGCAGGCCACGTTCAGGCAGCTGCCGGTTGCCGCGCCGGGTCAGCCACGGCCGGATCGACAAACCCGGCAACGCTGGTACAATCTGGAAGTTTGCAAGACAACCGGAAGCCCACATGGCACGCATCACCGTGGAAGACTGCCTGCAGGTAGTCGACAACCGTTTCGAACTGGTCCTGATGGCCACCCGCCGCGCGCGCCAGCTCGAGAACGGCGTGGAAGCCACCATTGACCCCGAGAACGACAAGCCGACCGTGCTGGCGCTGCGCGAAATCGCCGACCGCACCATCGACATGCCGACCATCGACGAGATCGACCGCGTCGAGCGCGAACGCCGCGACCGCGAAGCCATGGAATGGGCCGCGGCCGAGGTGGACGAAGACATGTCCAAGGGCGGGGACGACCTCTGACGCACCGCGTGTCCGCCGGCGCGTGGCGGCATGGCAGGCAACGCGGTTCAGGTCGCCAGCAACTGCGCGACCAGTTCGGCATGCGGGTCATTCGGCAAGGGCTGACCCGCACGCGCTGCATGCACGATCGCCTGCAATTGCGCGACGGCGTCCTCGAAGCGGTCGTTGACGACGATGCAATCGAATTCATGCGCGTGCGCGATTTCCCCGCGTGACGCCGCCAACCGCTTTTCGATGCTGACCTCGTTGTCGGTACCGCGCGCGCGCAGGCGGCGCTCCAGTTCCGCGCGTGAGGGCGGCAGGATGAAGATCGACACGCAGGCAATCTTCGCGCGCACCTGCGCCGCGCCCTGCCAATCAATTTCCAGCAACACGTCTCGGCCCGTCGCGAGGATGGGTTCGACCGCGCCGCGCGAAGTGCCGTAGCCGTTGCCGAACACCTCCGCGTGTTCTAGGAATTCACCGGCCGCCACCATCCGTCCGAAACGCGCGCGCTCGACGAAGTGGTACTGCACGCCATCCACGTCGCCCGGCCGTGGTGCGCGCGTGGTGTGCGAGATCGACAGCGCGATGCCAGGCTCGCGTTCCAGCAGCGCGTTCACGAGCGTGGACTTGCCCGCACCGGACGGCGCGGCGACTATGAACAGTTTTCCAGGAGCAGGACGCCCGTTCATTCCAGGTTCTGCACCTGCTCGCGCATCTGCTCGATCAGCACCTTCAGCTCGACCGCGGCACGCGTGGTGCGCGAATCGGCCGATTTCGAAGCCAGCGTGTTGGCCTCGCGGTTGAACTCCTGCATCAGGAAATCCAGCCGCCGTCCAACCGGTTCGGTCAGCGCCAGCACGCGCCGCGCTTCGCCGACGTGCGCGGCAAGGCGGTCGAGCTCCTCATCCACGTCGATGCGCGACAACTGCAGCACCAGTTCCTGTTCGAGACGCCCCGGCTCGTAGCCCTGAGGTCCGGCGGGCTGCCTGAATTCGGCCAAGCGGGCTTCCAGCTTCGCGCGCAACGCGCCGCGGATGTCCGGCAGGATCGCGCGCACTTCGGCCACGATGCGTTCGATGCCATCAAGCCGTTCGCACAGGGCCGCGGCCAGCTTGGCTCCCTCGCGCTCGCGTCCGGCAACGAATTCGTCCAGCGTGCGCTCCAGCAGGGCGAGCGCCGCCTGCACGAGGCCGGCCTGGTCCAGCTCGGGTTTCACCAGCAGGCCCGGCCAATCCAGCAGTGCGGCGAAATCGGTGGCGAGCTGCGGGAAGCGCGTCTTCAGCGCGTCGGCAATCCCCGCGAGCTGGCTCGCGGTCCGTTCGTCCAGCAGCAGATCGGCCGCGGCGGCAGGCTGGCGGTAGCGGAACGTCGCATCGACCTTGCCGCGCGACAGGCGCTCGCCGATGCGCTCGCGCAGTTGCGGTTCCAGCGTGCGCAGCTCGTCGGGCAGACGCACGCCGGTCTCGAGGAAGCGATGGTTGACCGCGCGCAACTCGCACGCCAGCCAGCCCTGCGGCGTGGTGGCCTCGTCATTGGCGTAGGCGGTCATGCTGCGGATCATGCTCGGCGTTCCCGATCGGCGTGGCGAACCGCGATGGTAAACTGTCCGGCCCTGCGCGGATACTTTCGCAATGCCATCCACCCGCCCTTCCGGCCGCGCGCCCGACCAGTTGCGTGCGATTTCCATCGAACGCAGTTACACCAAACATGCCGAGGGCTCGGTGCTGATTGCCTGCGGCGACACCCGCGTGCTGTGCACCGCCAGCGTCGAGGAACGCGTGCCGCCATGGCTGCGCGGCAAGGGCGAAGGCTGGGTCACGGCCGAATACGGCATGCTGCCGCGCGCCACCAGCGAGCGCACGCAACGTGAAGCCGCGCGTGGCGGGCAAGGCGGTCGCACCATGGAAATCCAGCGCCTGATCGGGCGCTCGCTGCGTGCCTGCGTGGATCGCACGGCGCTGGGCGAGCGCGTGATCACGCTCGATTGCGACGTGCTGCAGGCCGACGGCGGCACGCGTACCGCGTCGATCACCGGCGCCTGGGTTGCACTGGTCGATGCCGTCTCCGGATTGCTGAAGCGCGGCACGCTGAAGACCAACCCCATCCACGGCGCGATCGCCGCGGTGTCCGTGGGCATCTACCAGGGCACGCCGGTGCTCGACCTCGATTACGCCGAGGACTCGAATTGCGACACCGACATGAACGTGGTGATGAACGATGGCGGCGGTTTCATCGAATTGCAGGGCACCGCCGAAGGCCATGCGTTCCGGCGCGAGGAGTTGGACGCACTGCTGGTGCTCGCACGCAAGGGCGTCGATGAACTGGTCGCCGCGCAGCGAGCGGCGCTGGAATCGTAGGGATGGGCACGCCCGTTCCCGCCGCGAGACGGAACCCATGATGCGCAAGATCGTTCTGGCAAGCGGCAACCGTGGCAAGTTGGTTGAGCTGGGCGAACTGCTGGCCAGCAACGGCATCGAACTGGTGCCGCAAAGCGGGCTCGGCATTGCCGATCCCGCCGAAACCGGCACCACGTTCATCGAGAACGCGATCATCAAGGCCCGCAATGCCGCGCGCCTTGCCGAACTGCCCGCGCTGGCGGACGACTCTGGCATATGCGTCGATGCGCTGGCTGGCGCGCCCGGCCTCGACTCCGCGATCTATGCCGGCATCCACGGCGAGGACGCTGCCAACAACGCCAAGCTGCTGCGTGAACTGGACGGCGTGCCGCTGGAGCGGCGCACAGCGCATTACACCTGCGCACTGGTGTTGCTGCGCGACGCGGCCGATCCCGATCCGCTCATCGCGATCGGTCGTTGGCCGGGCCGTATTCTCGAAGAGCCGCGTGGCCAGCACGGCTTCGGCTACGATCCATTGTTCCTGCCCGACGACGGCGGCGGACTCGCCTCGGCCGAACTCGAACCCGCGGTGAAGAATCGCCTCAGTCATCGCGGACAGGCTCTGGCAATTCTTCGCGAGAGCTTGATCGAAGGACGGGCGCTTTGAAAAACGTTGCGAGCGAAGGCAGATTGCATGACGCCGACCGCATCGGCAGGATTGCCGATGCGAACGCCGCAGGCGGCCCGCAGGGCAAGCCACATGGATGTGGCGAGTCAGCGCAGCAAGCGGAGCGTACAGGTCAGTACGTGAGCATGACTCGCCGCGTCCACGGCTCGCCCTTCGGGCCATTCGCTGCGCGAATGTTCGCTACGGCATCCTGCCTTCGCAGTGCGAGCACCGCCGGCACGCAAGCTGCCGAGCGCAGCAGCTATGCAAAGTGCCCGCCGCTGTCGTTGTACATCCACATCCCCTGGTGCGTGAAGAAATGTCCGTATTGCGATTTCAATTCGCACGGACTGCGCGCCGAGATGCCGATGCGCGAATACGTGGCTGCCTTGCTGGCCGATCTCGACGGCGACCTCGCGGACTTCGGCGATGCCATCGCGGGGCGCGACATCGTGAGTGTGTTCTTCGGCGGCGGCACACCCAGCCTGTTCGCGCCGGATGCGATCGCGGCCATCCTCGACGGTGCCGCCGCGCGCGTTCCGTTCGCGCGCGACTGCGAGATCACGCTGGAAACCAATCCAGGCACGGTCGAGCACGGCCGCTTCGATGGCTACCTCAAGGCCGGCGTCAACCGCATCAGCTTTGGCGTGCAGAGTTTCGACGACGACAAGCTGCGCGCACTCGGGCGCATCCATTCAGCCGCCGAGGCGGAAAGCGCGATCAAACTCGCACGGGATGCGGGCTACGCCAACATCAACCTCGACCTGATGTACGCGCTGCCGCGGCAAACCCTGGATGGCTCGCTGGCCGACATCGAGCATGCGATTGCGCTTGAGCCTGCGCACCTCTCGCACTACCAGTTGACGCTGGAGCCCGGGACGCCCTTCGCGAAACGTCCTCCGCCCCTGCCCGACCACGATGCCGCGTGGGACATGCAGGAAGCCTGTCAGGCGCGCCTGGCCGACGCCGGCTACGCGCAGTATGAAGTCTCGGCTTACGCGCGTCCGGGCCAGCGCTGCCGGCACAACCTCAACTACTGGGAATTAGGCGACTACCTCGGCATCGGCGCGGGGGCGCACGGCAAACTGTCGACAGATGCCGGTGACGGCTTGCAGGTGCGCCGCCGCTGGAAGGTCCGCTCACCCGTGGCCTTCCTGCAGGCCGCTGCCACGCCTGCGCGCATCGGTGGCAACGAGGTCGTCGCGGCGGAACAGTTGCCATTCG
This sequence comes from Pseudomonadota bacterium, assembly GCA_018241365.1. GTDB lineage: Bacteria > Pseudomonadota > Gammaproteobacteria > Xanthomonadales > Rhodanobacteraceae > 66-474. Next base: position 12,587 of record JAFEDX010000016.1, on the reverse strand, counting down.
AGTTCATGCTGAATGCGCTGCGCCTGAACGACGGCATCGCGATGGACACTTTCGCCGCACGCACCGGGCTCGCGCCTGCCGCCGTTGCGAGGGAGCTTGACGCTGCGCGCGGACGCGGCTGGCTGATCGTTGATCCCGCGCGCCTGCAGCCCACGCCACTCGGTCGCCGCTTCCTCAACGACCTGATCGAACTGTTCCTGCCGGAGCCGGTACATGCCTGAGCTGGTGTCCGCGCACTGCCCGTATTGCGGCGAAGCCATTGAACTGGCCGTGGATCCGTCCGCGGGTTCGGCTGCCTATGTCGAGGATTGCCCGGTATGCTGCCGTCCCATGCAGGTCGAGGTGGACGTGGTGGACGACGCCATTTCGGTCGCCGTCCGCACCGGCGACGAATGACCCGCCGGACCCCGGGATCTGCGGCATGGCACTTTTGAGCGCGCTTGCATAGAATCGCCCCCGTCGCAGGCGCATAGTGGGTCTGGCAAGGGGCTTGCATGCTTGCCTGCGGGGGATTCGATGGACAAGCATCCGAACATGCCGACACTCGCCGACCGCGGCGACCTCGCGCCGCGCGCAAGGCATTTGCTGGCGCAACAACTGTCCGAATGCGGCAACCTGCTGGACCCGCTGCTGCGCAACGTCCTCGACGACCTCCAGCAAGAGCTCTTCCGGATCGCGGAACAGTCATCGGGCACGGCACAGCATGAGGCGATGGAGGCCCTGCACGAGGTCAAGCGCAACCGCCCGCGTTTCCACGGCCGGTTGATGGCCTTGCTGGAGCGGCGCTTTGCCAGCGTCGGCCAGCCGGATGCCGCAGCCCCCGTGTCGAGCTACCGTGGCAGCGAGAACCTGACGCTGGTCGATCCGCACGAGTTCGACGAGAGCATGGCGCTCGACGACCTGTCCACCCGCACCGAACTGCACGCCGGCAATGCCCTGTTCGACCTCGGCCACCGCTATGCGGTGCTGCTGGCGTCGCCGCCGCTGGACAACGACCTGCTCCCTCCCGGGCCGCACACGCTGGCCGTCGTGCTGGGCGAAGCCGCCGGCGAGATGGGCCTGCAGCGCGAACATCGCCTGCTGTTCTACCGCTTGTGCGACCGGCGCCTGTTCGGCGCGGCGGAATCGTTTTACGGGCGCCTCAACGAGCACCTGAAAACGTCCGGCATCCTGCCCGATCTGCGCAACTACCTGCCCAAGCGCGCGCACGGCGCACGCCCGGCCCCCGCTCTAGCCGACGCGCCCGGCACACCTGCCGCAGCCACCGAGGTTCCGCCCGAAGCGGCATCGGTCCCGCCACCACCCATCGCGCCGGTCACCAGCTACGCGCCGCCACCGGCCATGGGCGAGCTGCACAACCTGCTGGACGCACGGCGCCACGCGTTGCACCCCGAGGCGGAAGCCGCCGCGGCACAGTCCGCGCAATTCGCATCGATGCCGGAACTGCAGGAGGCGCTGGCCGCCCTGCAGGCGATGCCGTCGCGCAAACCGGGACCGCAAACCGGCGAGAACCTTTCCAACGACCTGATGACGCAATTGCGCCGCGCCGCGAACAGCGGCGACGTGCAACTGCAACCCGAGCATCGCGACGCGATGGAGTTGATCGGACTGCTCTACGACCAGCTGCTCACGGAGACGCGCAGCGAAGGCATTGCGCAGCAGCTGCTCGCCAACCTGCAGGTGCCGCTGTTGCGCGTGGCCCTGTCCGACAGCAATTTCTTCACCATCCGCAACCACCCGGCGCGGCGCCTGCTGAACCTGGTGCTGGAGACCGCGAACCTGTGGCTGGACCGCAGCGACGATCATTTCGATGCCACGTTGAACCAGCGTCTGCAGCGTTCCGTGCAGCGCGTGGCCGCGGAATACAAGGGCGACATCGGCGTCATCGAGCGCGAGGCCGACGACCTCGACTCGCACCTGCGCCTGATCTCGCGGCGCGCCGAGATCGCCGAGCGCCGGCAGGTTGAGGCCGCACAGGGCCGTGACCGGTTGCGCGACGCGCGCAGTGCCGCCAGTGCGGCCATCGCCAAGCGCATCGCCGGGCGCAAGACCACGCCGCTGGTGCGCGCGCTGCTGGAGAACGCCTGGACTGATGCGCTCACCCTCACCTTGCTGCGCGAGGGCGAGAACAGTGAAGCCTACCGGCGCCGGTTGGCCGCAGCCGACCAGCTGCTGGGCTCGCCGGTGGAACGCGATGACACCAAGCTCGCCTCGGACTTCAGCCATGGCCTGACCCAGGTGGGACTGCAGGCCAACGAAGCCGACCAGATCGCACGCTACGCCCTGGACATGCCGCAGCGGCCCACGGCAACGCCGGCCGCGGCACCACCGCCCAGCCAGACCGAACTGCTGATCCGCCTGAAGTCGCGCCACAAACCCGATGACGAGGAAGCGTCGCCCGCGGAAGCGGTCGCGCGCAAGTTGTCGCTGACGCCCAGCGAGCGCCGCGCGCTGGACAGCCTGAAGAAACTTCCGTTCGGCAGCTGGCTGGAATTCACCATCAACCAGCAGGGCCAGAAGGTCGCGCGCAAGCTGGCCTGGTACGCGCCGACCAGCGGCCGCTGCCTGCTGGTCAATGCACGCGGGGCCGCCGCGCCTGAACGAGAACTGGATCAGGTGGCGCGGATGATGGCACGCGGCCAGGTACGTGTCATTTCGCGTCAGGATGGCGGTATGATCGACCGCGCCTGGAACGCCTTGGTGGCAGGGTTGCGAAAATTCGGCCGCAGCAACGAAACCAGTGAGACCGCGACATGAACGACGAACGTCGCAGCGCCCCGCGCAAACCGACCGCCGCACCGATCGAGGTGATCGACAGCATCAGCGGCGAAAACATCGGCAGGGTCGGCAACCTCTCACGCAACGGCATGATGCTGATCTGCCATCGTCCTTTGCGCGACGACGCGCTGTACCAGTTGCGCTTCCGGCTGCCAAACCAGCAAGGTGCCGCGGCGGAAATCGAAACCGGCGTCCATACCATGTGGACGGAACAAGCCGCCATGAACGGCTACCAGTGGTCTGGGCTGCGCATCATCTCCATCAGCGGTACGGCCGCCGCGACCCTGGACAAGTGGCTGGACAGCATCGCGGCTTGATTTTTGCGATCGTCCCTGATCGCCGCCTCGTGGAGTGCACTGGCCAACTGACGCATTCCAATGCCAGAGAGTCCAGAACGCACATCCATGTGCTGACTGTCCACGAAAGCACTTTGCGTTGCGACGCACTTCGCCGCATCATGGCGGTTCCCGTTTGCATGATCGCGTGGACGCGCCGACGCCATGACCGCTGCTCCGCAGGACAATCTTTCCGCGCTGTATCCCGCGCACCTTGCCGAAATCCAGCAGCGCAGCGCCGATGCGCTGTCCGCGTGCCGCCGCGACACGCTGGCGATCGCGGCGGGCCAGCCGCACCTGTGGTTCCTCGACGACGAGGGCTATCCGTTCCGCGCCAATCCGCATTTCCTGCACTGGCTGCCGCTGGCCGAAGCGCCGGGCAGCTGGATCGTTTTCACGCCCGGCCACAAGCCGAAACTGGTCTTCCTGCAACCGCGCGACTACTGGCACGTGGTGCCGGCGGCGCCGTCGGGTTACTGGACGCAGCACTTCGACATCGTGACCATTCGCACGCCGGATGCAGCACGCGTACATCTGCCGAAGGATCCCGCGCGCTGCGCGATCCTCGGCGAGGCCAACGCAGCCGTCGGCGATTTCGCACCGAACAACCCCGAGGCGGCATTGCACCTGCTGCACTACCGGCGCGCGCTCAAGACGCCGTACGAAGTCACGCTGATGCGGGTCGCCAGCAAGCTCGGCGTGCACGGCCATCGCGCCGCGGAAAAGGCGTTTCGCGCCGGGCTGTCGGAATTCGACATCCACTGCCGGTACCTTGAAGCCACGCGCCTCACCGAGCACGAATTGCCCTACGGCAACATCATCGCGCTCGATGCGCACGGCGCGGTGCTGCACTACATGCACCAGGACCGCAACCCGCCCGCGCATGCGCATTCCTTCCTGATCGATGCCGGCGGCCGGTTCCACGGTTACGCCTCCGACATCACGCGCACCTACGCGTCACCTGATGCCGATGAATGGCAGGCGTTGATCGACGCGGTCGATACGTCGCAGCAGGGTTTCTGTGCGAAGGTGCGCACGGGTCAGGATTACGCGCAACTGCACCTCCACGCGCACCACGTGCTGATGCAGATGATGCACGAGCAGGGCTTCATCACCTGTTCGGCGGAAGCCGCTGTTGCCAACGGCATCTCGTCGGCATTCTTCCCGCACGGCCTCGGGCATCTGATCGGCCTGCAGGTGCACGACGTCGCCGGCTTCGCGCGCGACGAAAGCGGCGCGACGATTCCGAAACCGGATGGACATCCTTACCCTTACCTGCGCTGCACGCGCACGCTCGCGCCCGGGATGGCCGTCACGATCGAACCGGGGTTGTATTTCATCGACATGCTGCTGGCGGAGTTGAAGACCAAACCCGCCGCGAAAGATGTCGTGTGGAACAAAGTGGATGCATTCCGCAAATACGGCGGCATCCGCATCGAGGATGACGTGGTGTGCACCAGCGACTCGCCGCTCAATCTCACGCGCGAGGCGTTTGCGGCGGTGTAGGAGCCTGCGTGCAGGCGACCGGCAGGCGCCTCGCGGTCGCGAGCACGCTCGCTCCTACTTCATCGCGACGGCATCGGTGGTGGTGGGCAGGCCGACCTTCTTGCAGAAGGCGGCGAAGCGCGGGTCGTGCTGATAGCGCAGGATGAACGGGTCGTTGAGCAGTTCAGCGATGCCGGGGTCACGGCTGGCCCAGGCACGGTCCAGCCAATGGAACATGGCGTCCGGGTCGCGGCGCAGCGCGTACACCTCGGCGATCTGGTAAGGCCCAGCTGTGGACATATCCTTGATCAGCTTCGCCAGCGCGGCATCGGCGGCGGCGCGGTCGGGGCCGATCTGCAGGGCCAGCGCCAGTGCGGCCTCGCGCCAGGTCGGACCGGTTTCCTGCTGCGCGGCGGCCAGTGCGGCTTTCGCGTCGCCTTGCAGGATCGCGACGACCGCCAGTTGCTCGTGAAAGACGACCGCGCCGGGCTGCAGCGCGATCGCGGTGTCCATGGCCTTTTGGGCTTCATCCAGTTGCCCCAGCGCTGCAAGGTACACGCCCTGCGACAAGTACCAACCGGCATGGCGCGGATCGCTGGCCAGCGCCTGCCGGGTCAGGTCCAGCGCGCGCTGGTTCTGGCCCAGCGTCGCCAGTGCGAAAGCCAAGCCGGATTGCACCGCGGCGTCGTGGGGCGCCAGTTGCAGCGCGCGCCGGTATTCGGCTTCGGCGCCGCTCCAGTCCATGTCCATCTGCAGAAGCAGATTCCCACGCGCCGCATGCGCCAGCGCGGAATCCGGGTCCAACTGCAGCGCGGTGGCCGCCGCCTTGCGCGCCGCGGCCTGCGCCTGCGCGATCTTCGCCGGGTCGGTCAGGAACGTAATGGCGAGGCTTGCCCATCCCCCCGACAAGCGCGCGTACGCCGCCGCGTACTTCGGGTCGAGGCGGATCGCCTGATCGAAGGCAGCGATAGCCTGGTGGTCACCGGCTTCAGTATCGAGCGCGAGGTAGGCGATGCCCTGCTGGTACGCGGTGTAGGCTTTGATGCTGCCGCCGGGCGGACGGTCGCTCTGCACCACCGCGCCGGGCGCAGTCAGCAGTTTGGCCTTGAGCGCAGCGGCCACGGAGTCGGTGATGGCGTCCTGCAACGCAAACAAATCCTTGTAGGGTTTGTCGTAGCGCTGCGTCCAGACGACGGTGCCGTCGCTGGCGTTGACCAGCGTCGCGGTGATGCGCACCTCGTCGGCCTCGCGCTGCACCGAACCTTCCAGCAGGTGCGCCACACCCAGCAACGTGCCGATCCTTGCACTGGAATCCTTGCTGTCGCGGAACTGGAACGCCGAGTTGCGACTGATGACCTTGAGGCCCGCGAACTGCGACAGCGCGGTGATCAGGTCTTCGGAAAGCCCATCGGAAAAGAATTGCTGGCTCTGCTCGCCTTCGTTGGCAAACGGCAGCACCGCGACGGATTTTTCGGGGATCGCGGCGGTGGATGCGGGCAGCGGCGGCACGGCTGCGGGCGCGGCGGATGTTTGCGCCGTGGCGCTGGCGGATACGGTGGGCGTTGAAGTAGCGGCAGCATTCGCCACGACAGGCGCGGGCGCGCGGCGCAGCACCAGCAGCCGCCAGCCCATCAGCGCGACCGCCAGCACCAGCACCGCGATGATCACGGTGTTGAGCTTGCGGCCGATGGAACGCGTAGCGTGTTCCGCGCGCGCTTCCGGCGAATCGGCCGGCGCGGTGCGGCGGATGCCTTCCGGCGTCAGCTCGTAGATCCACGCCCACGCCAGCGCGACCGGAAAGCCGATCGCGATCAGGATCACCACCAGCCGCACGCCCCAGTTGGGAATGTTGAAGAACGGAAACACCTGCGTCGCGATCTGCACGATCAGCCAGCCGGCGATCGCGTACGCGACCGCCACGCGCCACACGTGGCGGCGTTTCAGTTCTTCGAAGAAGCCGGACTTGTCGGATGCCACGCGTCGAGCGATCCCCGCCGGGGGCAGGCCGGCTTCCAGCGCGGGAGTGTAGCCAATTGCGGTGCGGGGCGCAGATCGAGCGAGCGAGACTGTCAAGAGGAGACCGCGGTAATGCGACGGCGTGATTTCCCTCTCCCTCCGGGAGAGGGTGGCGCGCAGCGCGGGAGTGTAGCCAATCGGCGTCCGAGGTGCAGGTAATGAACGGAGTCGGCCACCCATCGCTCGATGCCGCCATTCCGGGGCGATCGCCGGCTTCCATTCCCGCACAACCACTACTCGTCATTCCCGCGCAGGCGGGAATCCAGTTTCCAGAAGGTCAGGGTAAAGATCCCGCCATTCCGGATTGTTCTCCTCGATCAACCGGAGTTTCCATGCCCGGTTCCACTTCTTGATCTGCTTCTCCCTGATGATGGCCTCCTCCATCCGCACGTGCTGCTCGTAATACACCAGCGTGTGTATGCGGTACTTGTTCGTAAACCCCTCGACCGCATCGTGTTGGTGCTCCCAGATGCGCTTGACGAGATCGGACGTCACCCCGACGTACAACGTGCCGTTGCGCTGGCTCGCAAGGATGTAGACCGCGGGGTTTCGGAGCATCGCGAAACCCTACTGGATTCCCGCCTGCGCGGGAATGACGAGAAAAAGTCATTGGGATGCTGCCGCAGCTTGCCCCCGCGCAGGCGGGAGCGGGAATATCGGTAAAGCGACACGCGCGGCGTGTTCTGCGATCATCGAGCCCCTGTTTTTCCGCAAAGGGGCTGGCGCATGAGCAACGAATCCGCGATCCGCCGCAACGTCGGCGCGTGGGCGCTGATGTTCACGGGCCTGGGCTCGATCATCGGCTCGGGCTGGCTGTTCGGCGCGTGGCGCGCGGCGCAGCTGGCGGGGCCGGGCGCGATCTGGGCGTGGATCATCGGCGCGGTGGTGATCCTGTTCATCGCGGTCACCTACGCGGAACTGGGCGCGATGTTCCCGGAATCCGGCGGCATGGTGCGCTATGGGCAGTATTCGCACGGGACCCTGGTGGGTTTCATCGCCGCATGGGCCAACTGGATCGCGATCGCCTCGGTGATTCCGGTCGAGGCCGAAGCCTCGGTGCAATACATGGCGTCGTGGCCGTGGCAGTGGGCGCGGGATCTGTACCACATCGCACCCAACGGCATGGGCGAATTGAGCCCGACCGGCCTGGGCATTTCGGCGGTCCTGGTGATCGGTTACTTCCTGCTCAACTTCTGGAGCGTGAACCTGTTCGCCAAGACCAACACCTGGATCACGCTGTACAAATTGATCGTGCCGGCGCTGACCGCGATCGCGCTGATGGCGACATCCTTCCATCCGGAAAACTTCCACGTCGGCGCGCACGGCGGCACCCACGCCATCAGCCTGTCGGCAATCCTGACCGCGGTCGCGATCAGCGGCATCGTGTTCAGCTTCAACGGTTTCCAGAGCCCGGTGAACCTCGCCGGCGAAGCCAAGAACCCGGGACGCAGCGTGCCGTTCGGCGTGATCGGCTCGATCCTGCTGGCAACCATCGTGTACCTGCTGCTGCAGGTGGCGTTCCTCGGCGCAACCGATCCGGCGATTCTGGCCAAGGGCGGCTGGGCCGCGATCGAACACTCCTCGCCGTTTGCGCAACTGGCGCTGGCCTTGAACCTCAACTGGCTGGCGCTGCTGTTGTATTCCGACGCTTTCATCAGCCCGTCGGGCACCGGCGCCACCTATACGGCAACCACCGCGCGCATGATCTACGGCATGGAGCGCAACGGCACGCTGCCGAGGATCTTCGGCAAGGTGCATCCGCGTTTCGGCATTCCGCGCCCGGCGATGTGGCTGAATCTCGTCGTCGCCTTCATCTTCCTGTTCTTCTTCCGCGGCTGGGCGACGCTGGCGGAAGTGATTTCGGTCGCGACGATCATTTCGTATCTGACGGGACCGGTGAGCGTGTCGGTGCTGCGACGTACCGCGCCGGAGATCCATCGGCCGCTGCGCATCCCGTTGCTGCCGATCATCGCGGGGCTGGCATTCGTGTTCGCTACCGAACTTTTGTACTGGGCGCGTTGGCCGCGCACCGGCGAGATCATCCTGCTGATGGTGGTCGCGTTGCCGATCTGGCTTTGGTACGCGGTCCAAAAAGGCGGCGCCGACTTGCTGCAACAGGTGCGCGGCGCGCTGTGGATGATCTTCTACCTGCCCGCGATCGCGCTGCTTTCATGGGCCGGCAGCGCGAAGTTCGGCGGGCACGGTTACCTGCCATACGGTTGGGACCTGCTGATCGTCGCGGTGGTCGCGGTCTGCTTCTTCGCCTGGGGGCTCGCCTGCGGCTGGCGAACACCGGATGTCGAACGCGCCGCCGCGCAGCACGGCGTCATCGAGGGCTGATCAGGTCAAGGCGAGCACATCGCCCAGCAACGCCTGCGCGGTGACTTCCGGACCCGCGCCGGCGCCCTGGATCACCAATGGGCGTTGCGCGTAGCGCGGGGTGCTCAAGGCAAACAGGTTGTCGGCGCCCTGCAGGTGCGCGGCCGGATGGTCGCGCGGGATTTCGGCAAGGCCGACCCTGGCCTTGCCATCCGCCTCGAAGCACGCGAGGTAACGCAGCAAGCGCCCGCGTGCGGTGGCCGTGGCAAAGCGAGCGGCAATCGTCGCATCGAGTTCATCGAGACGACTGAGGAATTCGTCGCGCGGGATGTCGCGCAACGCTTCCGGCACCAGGTTCTCGACCTCGACTTGGTCGCGTTCCAGAGTCTGGCCTGCGGTGCGCGCGAGGATCAGCAGCTTGCGCGCGACGTCTTCTCCCGAAAGGTCCGCGCGCGGATCGGGTTCGGTATAACCGAGAGCGCAGGCTTCGCGCAGCAGGGTCGAGAAAGGCTGGCGGCCGTCATAGTGGTTGAACAGGTATGAGAACGAGCCCGAGAACACGCCCTCGATGCGGGTGAGATTGTCGCCACAGGCGTGCAGCCTGCGCACGGTGGTGATCGCCGGCAGGCCGGCCCCAACCGTGGCGCTGTTGCCGTAATGCGCACCCTGCGCGCAGGCTGCCTGCAGGGCATGCCAACCCTGCAGCGCGCCGCCGGCGAGCGCCTTGTTGGCCGTGACGACATGACAGCCGTGCGCCAGCCATTCGGGATGGCGCTGCGCCAACTCCGCCGACGCGGTCGCATCGATGATCACCTTGTCGCGCGCGCCGTGGGCATGCAGCGCGCGCAACAGCGCGGCGTCATCGCGTGCTTCGCCACCGGCATCGAGGCGTTCGCGCAGGCGGCGTTCGGCCAGCGCGGACGGCTGGGTCTGCTGGTGGCGCGAATTGGCCGCGCCCACCAGGCGCAGCCTGGCGCCTGCGGGCGTGCGCAGCAACTGCAGGAAGGCGCCGCCAACCTTGCCGGTGCCGAACAACACCACCGCGATGTCGCGCCGTGCCGTCGCGCGCGGAACCAGGGCGCCCGACAGCACGGCGCTCATGCCGGGATCGCCTTGCGTTTGGGCGCGGTCGCCGCGGCGCGCGCCAGCGCCGCGTGCAGCTCGCGCGACAGGTCGGCAATGTCCTCGATGCCGACCGACAGGCGCAGCAGCGTGTCGGAAATGCCGGCCGCGCGCCGCGCCTCGGGCGCCATCGCCGCGTGGGTCATCGTGGCAGGATGCGCGACCAGGCTTTCCACGCCGCCGAGCGATTCGGCCAGCGTGATGCACGAGAGGCCATCGAGGAACGCGCGCACCGCATCCTCGCCACCCGCGAGTTCGAAACTCAGCATGGCGCCGAAGCCGCGTTGCTGGCGCGCCGCCAGCGCATGCTGCGGATGCGAGGCCAGGCCCGGATAAAAAACGTGCGTCACCGCCGGATGCCGGTCGAGCAACTCGGCCAGCGCCGCCGCGTTTTCCTGATGCACGCGCAGGCGGGCCGACAGCGTGCGCAAGCCGCGCAGGGTCAACCAGCTGTCGAAGGGCGCGCCGGTGAGGCCAAGGCAATTGCCCCACCATTTCAGTTTCTCGGCGATTTCCTGTTCGCGTGCGATCACGGCGCCGCCGACCACATCGCTGTGGCCGTTGATGTATTTGGTGGTGGAATGCACCACCACGTCGGCGCCCAGCGTCAACGGCTGCTGCAAGGCCGGCGACAGGAAGGTGTTGTCCACCACACACAGCGCGCCCGCCGCATGCGCGGCTTGCGCGACGTGGCGGATGTCGGTGATACGCAACAACGGATTGGACGGCGTTTCCACCCACACCAGCGCGGGCTTCTTGGCGAGGCCCACAGCCAGCGCCACTGGATCGGTGAGGTCGCGGAACTCGACCGTGAAGCGGCCCTTCTTCGCCCACGCGTCCAGCAGCCGCCAGGTGCCGCCGTAGCAATCGTGTGCGGCCAGTACCGTGGCGCCGGCCGGCACCAGTTCCAGCACCAGCGCCACCGCGGCCATTCCGCTGGACGTGATCACCGCGCCCACGCCCTGCTCCAGATCGGCCAGCGCACCGGCCAACTGGTCGCGGGTCGGATTGCCGCTGCGCGAGTAGTCGTACTCGCGCTTCTGGTTGAAGCCGGCGAACGAGTAATTGGTGGACAGGTGCAGTGGCGGCACCACCGCGCCGTGCTGGGTGTCGGATTCGATGCCGGCGCGCACCGCACGGGTACAGAAGGTTGGGTTTGCCATGTCACTCTCCAATGTTTGGAATCGTGTAGGAGCGCGCGTGCGCGTGACCGACCGTTCGAACGCAGATCGCCGCACGCAGGCTCCTAGGTCAATACTTCGCGCAGCAACAGCGCGACGCGTTCTGGTTCTTTCAGGAAGCCGTCGTGGCCATAAGGCGTTTCGACCACGTCGAGGCTGGCCGGAGCCGCGAGCTTCTGCTGCAACTCGCACAGGTCAGCCAATGGCACCAAACGGTCGCTGGCAAAGCCGATCAGCGCAGCCGGCACCCGTACCGCACGCGGATCGACCGCGTGCAGGTCGATCGATTCGGACAGCGCGAGATAACGGTGCGCATCGAAACGCGCGACGAACTTGCGGCCCTGGTGTTCCAGCCAGTCTTCAACCGGCAGGCGGTAATGGCCATCGCGGCATTCGGCTTCGCCGCTGAAGCGTTGCGCGAACTCCTCGCCGCTGCGATACGTCGTCAGCGCAAGCTGGCGTGCCAGCGACAGCGCCTGATCGACGCAACCATTGTCGAGACCGAGCTGGACGATGCCGCGCTGCACGGCGCGCTGCGCGGTCGCCAGCGGATGCGGGCGATGCGCGCCAGCCAACGCAACCAGTTTGCCAAGCCGGTGACCATGCCGCGCAGCAAATGCCAGCCCGACCATCGCGCCGTAGGACGCGCCGATGAAAGCCCCGACGCGCACGATGCCCAGCGCGTCCAGCAACGCGGCCAGCACATCGGCCTGGTCATCGCTGGAAACCGACGTGGTGCCGAGGTCATCGGCGTCGAGCCAATCGATCGCCAGCACGCGGAAGCACCCGAGGTCGAGCGCGCGGCCAATGCCGACCTGCGATTCCCACCAGCCGGACGCGGCATGTTCGGTACTTGCGCAGGCATCGCGATCCGCCGAGATGCCGCCCTGCACGATCAGGGTGGGCGCACCCGGTGCGCCGATCCAGAGATAGCGGACCTCGACCTCGACCGGGCCACCGCCATAGCGCGGCGCAATCCTCACCCGGCGGGAGGCACGCTGGCAGGCAAAGCGTGCGGTCGCCGACCGCACGTGCGCCACGCCCGCATCGAAGGGTTCGGCAACTTCCGGAAGGATGGCAAGCGTCATGCGTTTCTCCTTGCTGCAATCCGAACATCGAGTCCAGCGGAGAACCGGGATGGCCGACGCAATCCCGCGGACACGGGATCGTGCGACTCATCTTTCGGGTGGCTTGACAAGCCTCCGCAGGAGTTGGCACCGTGCGCGACCTTGCGGTCGTGCGGGTTGCCCCGGCTTCCAAGGGCCTGTCCCTCAGCCGGTCTCGATGAGCAATGGGCCGCACTGTAACGGCAGCATATGCTCATGTCAATGGACGTATGGACGTCCATACG
>JAFEDX010000169.1 GCA_018241365.1 Pseudomonadota bacterium | reverse complement strand
CATTCAGCGCGGCCAGCATGCGGCGATACGCAGCGCGACCCAGCCAGGGTTCGACCAACAACAGGTACAGCGCGAGCAGCGCAATGGAGATTGATCCGGTCATTTTCCGTTCCCCATCAGTTTCGACAAGCGCTGCAACACCGGTTCGGCGGACAGCTCCAGTTCCCGTGCCTGACGCGCCAATGCCGCGAGCTGCGGTTCCAGCAAGGCGAGGCGCTGGCCGGGTGTCTGCGCCGAACGCGTGATGGCTGCCACCGCCATGCCCCTGCCGCGCAGGCGCTCCAGCAGGCCCTCAGATTCGGCGAGGCTGTAGGCGCGCGACACGGTCATGGGATTGACCGCATGGAAGCCGGCAACGTCGCGCACCGAGGGCAACAGGTCGCCCGGCACGAGCTGGCCGCCTGCGATCAACCGGCGCAACTGCTCGACGATCTGCCGGTAGATTGGTTCGGCCGAAGTCGGCTGGATGGTGAGCAGGGATGCGTCCATGTGTATCAATATGCCAATACAGTTGGACGCTTGTCAAGCGTGCCCGCTACAGGGGTGTCCGTCGCAACGGGCGAGACCGGCCGGCGTATGCTGGATGTCTTATGGACGCAAGCACGCCGACACGCATCAAGGGCCGCGGTGCGGCTTCCAATCCCGAAGGCCGTTTCGAATCGGTGCGCCATCATGCCGAGGACGACGGCTGGCAAAGCGCGTTGCTGGACGAGGCCGCACCGCGGCCACGCACCGAGGTTCGCGATGAACATGCGCGTTCGATCATCAGCCGCAACGATTCACCCGACGTGCCGTTCGAGCAATCGATCAACCCGTATCGCGGCTGCGAGCACGGCTGCATCTATTGTTTCGCGCGGCCTTCGCACAGTTATTTGAACCTTTCGCCGGGGCTGGATTTCGAGACCAGGCTGTTCGCGAAAACGAATGCCGCCGAACAACTTGTGAAGGAGCTCGCGCGTCCCGGTTACCGCTGCTCGCCGATCAACCTGGGCGCCAATACCGATCCGTACCAGCCGGTTGAACGGCAATACCGCGTCACGCGCTCGATCCTGGAAGTGCTGCGCGATGCCAATCACCCTTGCACCATCGTCACCAAGAACGCACTCATCGAACGCGACCTCGACCTGCTCGCGCCCATGGCCAAAGCCCATCTGGTGCAGGTGTTCATTTCATGTGCGCAGCTTGACAATCAGCTTGCGGCGAAGCTGGAACCGCGCGCTTCGGCGCCGCACCGGCGCATCGCCACCATCAAGGCGTTGAACGAGGCCGGTGCGCCCTGCGGCGTGCTGGTCGCACCGATCATCCCGGCGCTGACCGACCGCGACATGGAGCATGTGCTGGAAGCGGCGGCGCAAGCCGGAGCGCACGTGGCCGGCTACACCGTGCTGCGTTTGCCGTGGGAACTGAAAACCTTGTTCCGTGAGTGGCTGCAACTGCACGTGCCGCAGCGCGCCGAGCACGTGATGAGCCTCGTCCGGCAGATGCGCGGTGGCCGCGATTACAACAGCGATTTCCGCACCCGCATGCACGGCGAGGGCGAATTCGCGCGTCTGCTGTCGCGGCGTTTCGAAGTCGCCTGCGGTAAATTCGGTTACACGCGTCGTGGCGAATTGCCGCTGGATTGCACGCGCTTCACGCCTCCTCGAGTACCGTCACCGCAGGGCGAGTTGTTCTAGGCGGCTCAGCCAATCTGCGCGCCCAGTCGCGTGCGCGCTCGCTCCTACGGAGAGCGCAGGTAGGAGCCTGCGTGCAGGCGATCTTTCCAGCGCAACGCCGCGTTCACTTCGCTGGCGAAAG
>JAFEDX010000168.1 GCA_018241365.1 Pseudomonadota bacterium | reverse complement strand
CGCCACCGTGCTGGACGACGTGGCCCTCATGAGCAAGGTCGCCGCGCGCAAGAGCGCCGCCATGGCCGACGACGTGGTCGTGCTGACCAAGCGGTCGGCGCAAAAGACGGTGGGCGTGCTGGGCGACGACCTGGCGCTCAATGCCCAGCAGGTCACCGGCGTGGCGGCCAGGCGTGAAATCCCGGTGGTGTGGGCGGCGGCCAAGGGCTCGCTCCTCAACAAGGCCATCCTGGTGCCCGTCACGCTGTGCGTCAGCGCCTTCGCGCCTTGGGCGCGGTGGCGCAGGCCGAGTTTTGGACGCAGGTGGCGCTGCTGGCGGGCGGTGGCATCATCGCCCACGGCATTGGCCCGTTGCGCCACGCGAGCACCGACTGGACGCGCGCGGCCGGCGGTATCGGCTGGCCGCTGGAAATGCTGGCCAATGCCGTCATCGGCCCATTGAATCCGAGCAGACCCACATGCGTGGCTTTGCCCCCGTTTTGTTGCGGCCTTGGCCATTCGGCAAACCTTCAGCAAGCAATCATGCAGAAACTCGACAATATGGCGTTGTTCGTGGAAGTGGTCAAAGCCCGCGGCTTCAGGCAGGCTGCCGAGGCCATGGATATGCCTCTTTCTACCTTGTCGCGGCGCATCGCTGACCTTGAGCGGTCCATTGGGCTGCGTTTGATGAATCGCACGACGCGGCGTTTGGAGCTGACGGAAGCAGGCAACGTCTATTTTGAACGGTGCGTTCGCATCGTCGAAGATGCAAGGCAAGCCCATGAGCAGCTGGATGATTTTCTGGCCAAACCCAAAGGACTGTTGCGTATTTCGCTCCCGGTGGATTTTGCGACGATCTACCTGAGCCCGATCATTTCCGGTTTTGCTCAAAGGTATCCGGACATCGAGTTCGAACTGAATCTGACTTCCAGGCGAGTCGATTTGATTGCAGAGCCGTACGATCTTGCCATTCGCATGGGTCGGCAACCCAATTCCAGCCTGGTTGCAAGTCTGTTGGCAACCATTCCGCGCTATCTGTTCGCGTCTCCGAAGTATCTATTGCAATCCGGCACGCCCACCGAGCCCGAACATCTGGCCCGATTCGAGTGCCTGCGCATGGGAACCCCCCAGGAACACCAAAAATGGACGCTGCGGCATGAGGGCTCGATCCATGAGCACCAGCACGCCGGGAAATTCAGTGTCAACAGCATGGGCATGTTGCGCACCCTCGCGCTGCACAATCAGGGCATTGCCGCGCTTCCCGAGGCCATGGTCAAGGAAGATGTGGCCGCTGGAACTCTGACCCGGGTGTTGCCGGGCTGGGAATTGACGCCCGTTCAGGCCTATGCGGTCACTGAAACACGTCTTGTTCCGGCAAAGACGCGCTGCTTCGTTGAGTACTTGCGTGGCGCATTGAATCCCGAATCGGCCGCGTAGCCGCTGCGCCGATCGCCTTGCAAATTCGCGCGGCCCCGCCCGCCCGCCTGTATCGTCCGACCGCGATGCCTGCGGGATTTGAGTCGCCGAGCTTGTCCCGAGCCGTTGCCGGGATCAGCCTTGCAGGGCCGGCGCCAACACGTCCTGCACGATGCGGCTGCCTTCGGGCGTGCTCCAGTCGTACGCCAGTTCGGCGATCACCTGGTTGGTGCTCGACAGCGTGGCGCCCGCCTGCTGCATGCGGCGCAGGGCCATGTCGTCCGCCATGACGCCCGGCGAACCGCCGGCATCGGCGATCACCTGCACCGCGTAGCCATCGCCGAGCAGACTCAGGGTCGGGTAGACCGTGCACACGTCGTTGGTGACGCCGGCGATGATGAT
>JAFEDX010000167.1 GCA_018241365.1 Pseudomonadota bacterium | reverse complement strand
TCGAAGGTGACGCAACGGCCTTCCTGCCATGCGTGCTCGACGCCGCCTACGCTGATCGCGCAGTCTTCGGGAATGATCAGCGGCAGGTGGGTGACGAGGCGCGAGTTGGTGACGCCGTGGTGTTTCAGGATGTGCGAGCCGGGCGTCAGGATCGAGAACAGCACTTCCGGTGCGTGGCCGCGGATGTGCACCAGCGGCAGGGTCGCGAGCACTTCCGTGGTACGGGGGCAGCGCCGCGCGTTCTGCTCGAACACCTCGCCGTGGCGATGGAAGAAGAACGAGTTCCATTCGGCGTGGCCGCGCGTGCCGGCCAGCAGGTTCTGTTCCTTCAGCAGGGTGTTGTCGTTGGTGCCGAGGAAGGGTTCGACGCCGATGGGTTCGTGCAACACGCCCAGCAATTCCGCGCGGATCGCGTCGGTGTGTTTCTCCAGCTCCGCGTGCCACGGGAACAGCTCGCGCTCGTAGTACGGTGTCGTGCGCAGGCCGGGCACGTAGAAGAACTTGCAGTACTGGCGCGGGTCGGGATAGTTCGCCGGCCGCTCGCCCAGGAAGATTTCGAGGCCCTGTTCGACCCGCGCCAGTGACGCTGCACCGTAGCGGTCGCGCAATGGCTGCAGCAGCTCCATGAAGATGCGCTTGCGATGCTGGTCCACGAACGCGATCGCATGCTTCACCGCGGGCCGCAGGCCCGGCGGCGTGGTCATGTCGTTGCGCCACTTGCCGCGGCCCTGCGCCGTCGCCACCGCGCCGTAATACGCGGTGGCGGCGTCTTCAAGCCTACCCATCTGCTCCAGCGCCGCGCCGCGGTGCAGCCGTGCCGCGAAGTGCATGGGTTCGAGGCCGAGTGCGCGGTCGAACGCATCCAGTGCCTCGCCCGCATGCTGTTGCGCCAGGTGCACGATGCCGACGTTCTTCCAGATTTCCGGTTCGGTCGGATTGAGCGACGCCGCGTGTTCGAGCTCACGCTGCGCTGCCGCGAACTCGCCGCGTGACAACGCGCACATCGCCACGAAGTTCAGGGCTTCCGGCGTATCGGGCGCGGATTTCAGCAGGTCGCGATAGGTCGCCTCGGCCTCGCCGATGCGGTGTTGCGCCGCGTGCGCGCGCGCAAGGTTGATGCGGGCCTCGAAGGCTTGTGCGGCGCTGGTGCTCATGTCGCGTAGTTTGCCGCGTTCGCGTTGCACCCGCTTGACCCAGCGCAAGCCGTCTTGATCGGAGTGGCCGCAGTGGAAGTCAGGCCAGAGCTCCCGGCCATTGGCGGCGGTTGCATGGCCGTTCCGGACCATCCGGGCACAAGGCGGTCACCTGCCATCCGAGGCTTGGCGAAGCCGCGATCAGGAGAGATCGATCAGATACGTGCGGACCAACCGCCACGCCGGCCCGCTGGCGATGCGCATGCCGGCATGGATCAGTCCGCTGCCGACCCGGAGTTGGGCCAGCACGAAGCCGATGCCCGCGGCGCCGGCGAGAGTCGGGAGCGGCTGCGCCTGGTAGGCGCCGATCATGCCGTCCACGGAGGCCCGCAAGTCGCCGCGCGCGGCCTGGCTCGCGGCTTGCGCGCGTGTCCTCTCGCGCAGTGCGTCCAGGTAGTTCATGGCGCCTGCTCCGGATCGGATGCCGCTGGGGTCGCGTGCTGGAAACGTTCCACGTGGCCGCGCAGTTCGCCTCCCAGCGCACGCAACTCATGGCGGGTGGCCGGGAAACTCGCCTGCCGCAGGGCGCGCTGGATCGCGAACCAGATCGCGACCACCAGGACCAGGTGCAGCACGACCAGCACCGCCAGCGCAATCCCGATCGAATGCGTGGCCAGCGTGAGTGCCCAG
>JAFEDX010000166.1 GCA_018241365.1 Pseudomonadota bacterium | reverse complement strand
CGCCGTGGTCGTCCAAGGCCACCGACATCCTGCACCATGTCGGCATTGCGGTCGCGCGCGTGGAACGCGGCACCGCGTTCCTAATCGACGGCCTGCCGGGCGTGGATGATCCCGCATTCGCGGCAGTCGTCGACGCGCTGCACGACCCGATGACGCAGTCGGTGCTGCGTTCGCTCGATGACGCGCCACGGCTGTTCGCGGCGGGCAAGGCCGGCGCCTTGGGCAACGTGGCACTGGGCGCTGACGCGCGCGCCGCGCTGCAGCAGGCAAACCGCGAACTCGGCCTCGCGCTGGCGCCGGACGAAGTGCAATACCTCGCCGACAACTACGCGAAGCTCGGGCGCGATCCGACCGACGCCGAACTGGTGATGTTCGCGCAGGCCAATTCCGAGCACTGCAGGCACAAGGTGTTCAACGCCAGCTTCACGGTTGATGGCGCGGCGCAGGACGCCACGCTGTTCGGGATGATCCGCAGCACCCACGCGGCCTCGCCCGCGTTCACGCTGTCGGCCTACAGCGACAACGCCGCGGTGATCGAAGGCTCGCAGGGCGCGCGTTTCTTCGCCGATGCCGATGGCACCTGGCGCCGCCACGAGGAAGCGATCCCGTACGCGATCAAGGTCGAAACCCACAACCACCCGACCGCGATTTCGCCGTGGCCCGGCGCGGCTACCGGCTCCGGCGGCGAGATCCGCGACGAAGGCGCGGTCGGGCGCGGCGGCAAACCCAAGGCCGGCCTGGTCGGTTTTTCCGTTTCACACCTGCGCATCCCCGGCCTGCCGCGGCCGTGGGAAGAAGACCGACCGCTGCCGCCACGCGTCGCGACCGCGTTCGAGATCATGCGCGACGGCCCACTGGGCGCCGCCGGCTTCAACAACGAATTCGGGCGGCCGTGCCTCACGGGATATTTCCGCTCCTTTGAACTCGAAACCGGCAAACCCGGCATGCGCCACGGTTACGACAAGCCGATCATGCTGGCCGGCGGCGTCGCCAACGTGCGGCCGATGCTGGTGCAGAAGAACAAGCTGCAACCCGGCGATGCGGTGATCGTGCTGGGCGGCCCCGCGATGCTGATCGGGCTTGGCGGCGGCGCGGCCTCGTCGATGGCGGCGGGTACATCCAGCGCGGAACTCGACTTCGCCTCGGTGCAGCGCGACAACCCGGAAATGCAGCGGCGTTGCCAGGAAGTCATCGACGCCTGTTGTGCGCAGGGCGATGCGAGCCCGATCGTCGCGATCCACGACGTCGGCGCGGGCGGCTTGTCGAACGCGATCCCGGAACTGCTGCACGATTCAGGCGTCGGCGGCGAGATCGACCTTGACGCGGTGCCGTCCGACGACCCGCAACTCTCGCCGATGCAGATCTGGTGCAACGAGTCGCAGGAACGCTATGTCATGGGCGTGCGGCCCGCCGATCTCGACGCGTTCCGCGCGCTGTGCGAACGCGAGCGCTGCCCATTCGCGGTGGTGGGACAGGCCACCGAGGCACAACGCCTGCGCGTGCGGTCGAAACGCGATCCGCAGGTGATCGACCTCGAACTTGCGATGCTGCTCGGCAAGCCGCCAAAGATGCAGCGCGACGCAACGCGCGTCAAACCGCAACTCGAAATCATCCCCGACCTCAGCAATATCGGACTCGACGAAGCGGTCGAGCGCGTGCTGCGCATGCCCGCCGTGGCCGGCAAGGCGTTCCTCATCCACATCGGCGACCGCAGCGTCGGCGGCCTGTGCGCGCGCGACCAACTGGTCGGCCCGTGGCAGGTGCCAGTCGCGGACTGCGCGGTGACGCTGGCCGACTTCGACGGCTACGCCGGCGAAGCCATGGC
>JAFEDX010000165.1 GCA_018241365.1 Pseudomonadota bacterium | reverse complement strand
ATGCGTTGGTTTTATTACGGGACAGCAGTGGTCGTAACGGTGTTTTCGGTGCTGCTTTGGTCTTTTGTGCTTCGAGAGGCTGGCGCCGGTCGCGTATCGGTCGTGGCGGAGCGGACAGCCGTTGATTCGTCCGCTGTGTTACCGGTTGTCCCGAAGCTGCACGTCGCATCTGTTGCCGAGATTTTGGAACAGGATCGAAACGAAGGGCGTGCTGTCTGTGCGGACGGTGCCTATGCAAGGCCGATCTTGAACGGTCAGGCTGTGACCATCCTTGTTGACGGCCAACCAATCGCTTGCCAGTGAGGCGTTCTTCATGGTTCCAAGAGTAGTTGCTTCATAATTTTACACAATAGGCATTTGCATCAGTCAAGGGACGGCCATGGCCAAGGCTGGCGCCGTTTCCTTGCGTCGTCGGGGTCACAAAGTGCCCCGCAGTATCTGGCACCTGCCGCCCGATGGGTTCCGCGAACTGCGCCGGTCGTGCCTGTTGAGCCGCAAGGCATGCGCCGAGTTGCTCGGGTGCTCGCTGTCCTGTGTGCGGGCGTGGGATCGCGGCACGCATCGGGTGCCGCGGTCGGCGGTCAAGCTGCTGCGCCTGCTGCGGTCGGGAGACCTGGGCGCGTTGCGGGCGGAATGGCACGGCTGGACGCTCAACCGCAACGGCCTCGTGTCGCCGTCAGGCATCGCCTACAGCCGGGGCGATCTTGGCTGGTGGTCCTTGACGTGCCGGCAGGCTGAGGCGTTCCGGTTGGATTGCCAGCGGCAGCGAGCGCGTGGAACGCGCGTCCCAAGGCCGGCGGAAGCGTGTTCACGGGGTCCAGGCTTCAACCCGGCCGCATCCGCGTGTAGGTCGGTGCCTACGGCCGAACTCCTTCCTGCTGACCGCTCTTGTTGCCCTCGCCCGTCATCGCGTGGGGATGTAGGCGTACAGGCTCCGAAGCCGGGGCGGGCGAGCGCAGCGAGCCGCCCGGCGCGTGGCTTGTCAGCTTTCAGAAACAAGGGGAACGTGAAGGGCAAAAATCCAGTAGGAATGCGGCTTGCGCAGGGGGTGCGGCGTGAGCGCGAACCTTGTTTGTGAGGCCCCTCTCCTGCCCTCGGGAGCGTTCCAGTTCGATGCGCGGACAGCGCGGCCCCTGCGGTTGCGCAAGACCATCACGGCGGCGGCTCGGCACTTCGAGGACGAGTGCAGCATGGAGGATCAGCGGCGGGGGCGTCCCTCGTATCGGCGCCTGTTTGTGACTCTGACCTATGCCGAGAACACCCGCGGCGATCCCAACGACATCAAGGAGCTGGTGCGGCACGTGCGCCAGTGGGCGGGCCGCTGCGGCGAGCGGGTGCGTTACCGAAGCATCAGCTACGGCGGCAGTTGTTGCCGTGGTGGATGGTGAAGCGTCTGCGGGCGGAGGAGGACGCACACTTCGCGGCGCTGCTGGAGGAGCGGGAACGCGAGTTCGAGACCGAGGAGGAACACTTGCGGCGGCGCGAGCGGGCTCAAGGAGGGGGCGATTTTTGGACGGCTGTGGAAAACCCGTGTTGGTCCTCTACTCTCCCCGGCCGCGGTTGGCGCCATCGTGCAACGGCGAGCGGCCTTGGCCGGGTTGGGGGGATTTTGGCGGCCACAGCCTCCGATCAGGATTTGTGACCGAAGGGGGGCGCCAAGGCATTGCCCTGCCCGCCCTGATGGCCATGACTGAACACCGTTCGGTGGCGAGTGTGGTGGGGTATTTTCAGGCAGGAAGCGTTTCGAAGAATCCAGCGGCCCACTTGCTTGATGATTGAGCTGGTCGCTCAGCACATCAGCTTGTCTAGCATTCAACCCCACCTTGCCGGACGCACACGGTTCTACGTCAGACAGGCACTCCAAGGGACGCGAGTTCCGTGCCAAGTAACCGGAGTTGCAGCT
>JAFEDX010000164.1 GCA_018241365.1 Pseudomonadota bacterium | reverse complement strand
ATCTACGGTTCCGACGCGATCGCCGGCGTGGTCAACCTGATCACCAAGAAGCGCATGGACAAGACCCAGATGACGTTCTTCACCAGCGTGCCGGAGCACGGTGGCGGCGAACAATACCTGGCTTCGATCGGCACCGGCTGGAACTTCAAGAACGGCAACGTCACCTTGGCGGCCCAGATCGATCGCCAGCAGGCCCTGACCCGCGGCGACCGTGACTTCCTCAAATGCAACGAAGACATGGTGTGGGGTGCCAACGGCCAACGCATCGACCGCGCCGACCACTCCGTCACCGCGGGCACTTCGCTGGCGGGCTGCAACAACCTCTATGCCAACTCGATGACGTACTACTGGGATTCCAACGCCCGTTTCGTGCCCTCGCCGGACGGCAGCACCCAGGGGCCGTTCCCCGGCTACAAGTTGCGCCCATACCCGACCAAGACCTGGGCCAACAATCCGGGTGGCGCCTACTACGAGGACCAGCTCAACTTCCCGTTCTTCGGCGACACCTACGCGATCGACCAGCAGCAGCGCGCCAGCGTTTACGCGGCCACCAGCTTCAACTTCGGCAGCGTGGACTGGGATACCCAGTTCCTGTTCAACCGGCGTGAAGCCAACCACATGCAGTACCGGCAGTTCTTCCCGGTGGTGTACTCCGACCAAGCCGCGGCCGCGCATTGGGTCGATCCGCTCAAACCGAGCCTCGCGGGCAGACCACCCTACTTCCAGGTCATCATGCCGTTCCCGATGCCCTCCTACGCGGACGTGGATTACTACTACGGCCAGACCAGGCTGGCGGGCGTGTTCACCGACACCGGCAGCTGGTCGTGGGCCGTCAACGCGAACTATTCCCGCTCCAGCGGCAAGTACGGTGGCCTCGGCATCAGCGCTGCAAACAGCGGCGACTTGACCAACCCGCTGAACGAGCTGGACGAGCCGCTGATCAACTACTTCGAACCGTGCGTCCTGAACGGTTCGTGCATGGACAAGCTGGTCAAGGCCGTCGGCGAGTACTACCACGGCAACACGATTTACACCCAAGGCACGGTCAACGCCGTGGTCAACGGCAACCTGTTCGAGTTGCCCGCCGGCCCGGTGGCTGCCGCGTTCGGTGCCGAATTCCGCCATTACACCATCGACGACCAGCCGCCAGTCGGTACCTGGGGGCTCACCTCGGCCCAGCGAACCAAGGGCAGCGACAACGTCCGGGAAATCTTCGGTGAAGTCGGCATCCCGCTGTTGAAGGGCCTGCCCGCTGTCGAGTCGCTGTCGGCCGACTTGTCGGCACGCGAATTCAAGTACGACTCGGTCGGCAGCTCCTCGCACGTCTGGAAGTACGGCCTGAACTGGCAAATCACGCCAACCTACCGCGTGCGCGGCACCATGGGCACGTCGTATCGTGCGCCCGGCCTGTACGAGCTGTACCTCGGCAACCAGTCGGGCTTCCTTGCCCAGGCGTCGATCGATCCGTGCATCAACTGGTCCGACAGCATCAACGATTTCATCAAGAAGAACTGCGCGGCAGCCGGCATCCCGGGCGACTACGGCGCGAGCGGCAGCTCGTCGGCCACGGTCTACCAAGGCGGCGGCAAGGGCTTCCTGAAGCCGGAAACCTCCAAGGCCAAGTCGTTGGGCGTGATCTGGTCGCCGACCTTCGCCAACCTCAACGTGGCGATTGACTACTTCGATTACCACGTGCGCGGCGAAATCGCCAGCCTGTCTGCCGCCAATATCCTCTCCGGCTGCTACGGCTCGCCGGTGTATCCGAGCGCCTTCTGCGGCATGTTCCACCGCAACTCGCCGACGGATCCCGCGCATCCCAACATGATCACGGATGTGCACGCCACCTACGTCAACATCAACAGCGAGCGCAACCGCGGTTACGACCTGCAGTTGAATTACGCCGACGACTTCTCGTTCGGGAAGTTGACGGCGGACGCGCAGTTGACCTACATGGTCGAGGACAGCGTG
>JAFEDX010000163.1 GCA_018241365.1 Pseudomonadota bacterium | reverse complement strand
GGCCCGCCGCAGGCATACAACGCGCGCCCGCGCTCGTGTGCAAGGATGCGGCCGTTGGCGCCGGCGGGGCATGTTGATCTATGCTGCGCTGGCCATGGACTCGCACACAGCCAACGTCATCGAACACCCCGCGTGCGCGGTCGCGGACCTGCACACCACGCGCGTGCTCTCGCTCGACGCGGGCGGGCGCATCCTGGACTGGATCAGCTGGCAGGATGCAGCCTGCCTGTATGTGCGTGACGCGGTCGCGTGGACGCTGGGCGAACCCTGCCTGACCCTGCACGGCGGTTTCCGCCGCGACAGCGGCGACCAGAGCATCCTGCGGCTGCACCCGATCATCGCCAGCCGTGGCCAATGCCACAGCGGCGCGGTCGATCCTTCGCCGGCGCTCAGCAACGCGGCGCTGTTCGCCCGCGATCGCTACCTGTGCCTGTACTGCGGACGCCACTGCGCGCGCGGCGAACTGACCCGCGACCACGTGCTGCCGCTTTCGCGCGGTGGACGCGACGTGTGGGAAAACGTGGTGTCGGCCTGCCTCGCCTGCAACCTCAGGAAGGGCGGCCGCACGCCACAGCAGGCCGGCATGCCGTTGCTGGCGATTCCCTACAAGCCGAGCTGGGTCGAACACCTGATCCTCTGCAACCGCAACATCCTTGCCGACCAGATGGAATTCCTGGTCCACCACCTGCCGCGGAACCGGCGCGCGCAGGCCTGACGCACCAGTCTGCCGGCACCCCGAAGCTGGCTGGAAACCCAACGTGGCGCGTGCGCGTCCTTGGCCGCGCAAGGCACGCGCGCTATGCTGCGGCGCAGCAGCCGTTGCCCAGTGCCCATGACTCCACAAGACCCGACCTCCGCAACGCCGGATCGTGACCCGGCGCGCGCGGACAAAAAACCGCCGGCCGATCGCGCAAGCGTGCGCACGGCCGGCAGCACCGAGGGCATGCCGGTCGCGCCGGCGCTGGGCGCGTCGCTCGAACAGGCGAAGATGCCGCTGAAATCGACGCTGGTCGATCGCCGCATCCTCCTGATCTCGGGGCTGGCGATCCTGCTCGGCGCCGCGGCGGCCGGTGTCGCGCAACTCTTGATGTTGATGATCAACCTGATCACGGACCTGGTTTTCTACGGGCGCATTTCCGATGTGCTCGGGCCGAACGCCCAGCACGGTTCGTTCGTGCTGTCGCCCGCGGGCAACCAGCTCGGCGCGCTCGTGATCCTGATGCCGGTGATCGGCGGCCTGGCCGCCGGGATCATGGCGCGCTGGGGTTCGCGCGCCATCCAGGGCCACGGCATCCCCGAGGCGATGGAACGCATCCTCGAGCACGAATCCAACATCCCCGCGCGCGTGACCTGGCTGAAGCCGCTGTCCTCGGCGTTCGCGATCGGCACCGGCGGTCCGTTCGGCGCCGAAGGCCCGATCATCTCGACCGGCGGCGCGCTGGGCTCGCTGATCGGCCAGTTGCTGAGCGTGACCGCGCAGGAACGCAAGGTGCTGCTGGCGGCAGGCGCCGCGGCCGGCATGGCGGCGGTATTCGGTGCGCCGATCGCGTCGGTGGTGATGGCAATCGAATTGCTGCTGTTCGAATTGCGTCCGCGCTCGCTGATCCCGGTGGCGCTGGCCGCCGGCATCGCCGTGGGCGTGCGCTACATGACCTACGGCGCGCACGCGGTATTCGCGATGCCCGACGTGAGCGAACCCGGCGGCTGGGCGCTGGGCACCTACATGGTGCTGGGCCTCATCGTCGGTTACGCCAGCGTGTGGGTGACCCGCGCCGTGTACGGCGTGGAGGATGCCTTCGCGAAATTGCCGATCCACTGGATGTGGTGGCCGGCGCTGGGCGCGGTGGTGGCCGGCGTGGTCGGCTGGATCTCGCCGCACACCCTCGGCGTCGGCTATGACAACATCGATGCACTGGTGTCGGGCAACTTCGCGAACTTCCGCAACTTCGGCGTCCTCGGGCAAGTCAACGACAACGGCACGATCCATGTCGCGCTGCTGATCGTCGCCGGTTTCGGCTTGCTGAAGTTCATTTCGTGGGTGATCTCGCTGGGCAGCGGCACCTCGGGCGGAACGCTGGCGCCGCTGTTCATGATCG
>JAFEDX010000162.1 GCA_018241365.1 Pseudomonadota bacterium | reverse complement strand
CCCGAATGGCTTGAAGCGGTTTGCCGTGATCCATCATGGGGTTCTGGATTTGCCGGTGGCGATGTCCAGGACGCGGCTGGGGCGATCCGACTCAAGTTCTGAGTGTTTGATCTCGATCGCGGGAGCAACACTCACGAGTGATCACGTCGATAGAGCTCCCATTCTTCAACCTGGCTGCCGTCAGGCAGCTGACACAGATTGAAAGCATTGCCTTCTTTGTCTTTCTTTGAAATCAGCTTTCCGCCTTTGGAAATGCAATGCACGGAGGCTGGATTGGCAAGCTGGGCCGAGGGCGAAGACTTGGATGGGTCTTGATTGGCGGGGTGCATGTTGAGGCTGCAGCCGGCAAGTGTCATCGAGAAAAGCGGCAGCATGATGGCACTTGAGACTTTTGGCATGGTGAATGTCGATGAGGGGGTGATGAATTGATCCAGAACGCCACTGCACCCCGGGGAGTTGCCGGCGACAAGGCACATCGCGTGATTGCAGCCGGATGATCGGGTTCATCGATTCTTGCGTCGTTTTGCTCGTGCGGCTGAAACCGCAGGTATCAAGAGCCCCATCAGCGCCAGAGACCACCATGACGTGGCAGGAACGGGTGCAGGTGGGCCGGGCGGCTGTGGCGGTGGTGGGTTGCAGGCTTTGAATTCGGCAATGGTATAGGTGCCGAGTGCCGCAGTATCCCAGTAAATGAATTCGATGCGCTGGATTTTCTTGCCCGTGAAGTCGAAGTCAATGGTGCCCAGGCGTGTCCCGGATGCTGCATCATCGGTGTTGCCGGATGTGAAACGATTGCTTCCCGCATAACTGGCATACGATGAAGGATAGAGACTGTAGAAACCCGATGCATCCAACGAAATTAGATTCCCATTTTCATCGTAAGCATTGACGATGATATTGTCTCCTGCGTCGATGTCGTGAAGGCGGAAACTCAGATCGGTAACGGGCAGGTAGTTTCCTGGCGATGCAGGGTCAAAAAATTCGAAGGTGGTCTTGATCGAATCGGTGTCCGAAGTGGCTGCTCCTCGAGGATGTCCCAGGTTCACGCCGGGCTCTCCCGGGTAGTGCGTGTCGCTGATTCTGTCGGTATTGATGGCCGCATTCCCCGAGAGCTCATTTTTTATCTTCAGGACCGATCTTTCCACAAACAACTCATTGCTGTTGATGACGGTCTCGCTGGGTGATTGTCCGTTGTAGGCGGCAAACGTTTGATAGCTTCCGGCTGGGCCGCACACCTGAGCGATTGCCGGTGCGGTTATTGACATGGCGGCACCAAGCAGCAGCGGCACCAATGCCGCAGGCCGGGCACTGCGCGTGCCCAGCGCCTGGGTTCTGACGAGGGGGAGTGTGGCAAGGATATTCAGGGAAATCTGGCAAGCCGATCTGAAAATAGTCATGAGCTGAAGCGAGTCGTAGATGTTGGTGTTTTGAGTCTTGCCTGAAAATGAATATGTCTTCTGAGGCAACAGAAAAAAATCAAGTGGGGTGTGCAGCAGGAGATGGCTTTATACAGGGCGAAAATGAATTGAGCAACGCATGAAATTCTCTGTTCCGTGATTGGAACAATCGCGTGGGTGAAAACATGTTTGAGCTGAACGCTCGAATGAAGCCCTGGCGTGATCTCGTCGCATATGCCAGCACGGTGGGCGGGTTGTGCAGCGACTCGCAGTCTGGGGCAGTCGCCAAGCGATCGGTCCGCATGCAGGGAGATCGCCACGAGATCAGGCGTGCCGGACTGCGTACGCGCTCGGCTGTCGGCGTTGGTCGGCAGTGCCCAGGATTTCAAGCTGAATCAGCCAAAGACCGTTGTCAGATCGGCGCAAGAAACTATCAATAGAGTAGCTATCGAGGCGCGCATCTGTCCCTTGTGTGGCATGGCGGCGCGAAGGCGCGGACTAGAATTGAAAGGCGCGGCACCGGCAGGACGTGTCTATGCCAGGTTGTTGCCGCGCAGCGTTCTCAGGGCGGGGTGCAAGTCCCCACCGGCGGTATCAGGCCTTTGGCCTGGAGCCCGCGAGCGCCCGCGCCTTCTGCCCGAAGGCGCGGGGTCAGCAGACCCGGTGCGATGCCGGGGCCGACGGTCACAGTCCGGATGAAAGAGAGCGCGACGGTGTGCGGTTTGCGCGTGGGCGTTCGATGGCGCCTGGCGCGACACCGCACGCTCGCCGTGCGCCCTGATTCTGGCAACCCGCTCGACTGGAGCTTTCCATGAATCAGCCC
>JAFEDX010000161.1 GCA_018241365.1 Pseudomonadota bacterium | reverse complement strand
GAAGTGCTGGGTGCAGCGGTTGTCCCAGAACGCGAGCGAGCCGGTGCGCCAGCGGAAGCGGCAGGTGAATTCGGGCCGCGTCGCATGATCCATCAGGAAATCGATCAGCGGCTGGCTTTCGGCTTCCGTCATGTCCTCGAACCGGTGGACGTGGCCGCCGATGAACAGCGCCTTGCGGCCGGTTTCGGGATGCGTGCGCACCAGCGGATGGGCGGACGTGGTCTGAACGTTGCCGGGATCGCGCACCTTCATCGCCAGCTTGTCGGCGTAGTAGTCCTTGCGCGACTTGCCGTCGTGGCCCTTGAAGTGATCGCCGATGCTGACCGCGCGCAGCCCGTCCACCATGCGGCGCATGCCGTCGGACAGGGTTTCGTATGCAAGATACAGGTTGGCGAACAGCGTATCGCCGCCCGCCGAGGGGATCTGCTTCGCATACAGGATCGTCCCCATCGCCGGCTGCGGCGAGAACATCTGGTCGGAATGCCAGCTGCCGCCGAAGTTCTTCTTGTCGGCGGGGGTTTTCACGATCTCCAGGATTTCGGGATGCGACGGCATCCCTTCCATGAACGGGTGCAGATGGATGCCGCCCCAGCGCCGCGCGAAGGCAAGCTGATCGTCGGGCGTCAGCGTCTGGTCACGGAAGAAGATAACCAGATTCTCGAGCAGGGCGGCGCGGATTTCGGCCAGCACCTCATCGCCGGGATTCTGCGACAAATCGACGCCGCCGATTTCGGCGCCCATGGCGCCGGCGATGCGGGTGACCTCGATATGGCGATACGGCGCGTTGCGCGGGGTGCTCACGGCGCGGCTTCCTCCTTTGCCATGGCGTCTTCGGCCGGCTTCCTGCAATGATGGACCGGGAAAGCGCCGGACGCAAAGCCGCCCGGCACCGCCGGGGAGGCCGTCAGAATGTCCGATGTGTCGATGCTCGATCCGGCGGAGCGCGCCTCGCGCGACGAGATCGTCGCGCTGCAGACCAGCCGCCTCGCCGAGACGCTGCGGCACACCTACGCGAAAGTCGCGCATTTCCGCAGTCGCTGCGAGGCGCTGGGCGTCCATCCGAACGACTTCCGCAGCATCGAGGATCTGGCGAAGTTCCCGTTCACCACCAAGACCGATCTGCGCGACACCTATCCGTTCGAACTTTTCGCCGTGCCGATGGAGCAGGTCGTGCGCATCCATGCCTCGTCCGGCACCACCGGCAAGCCCATCGTCGTGGGCTACACGCGCGAGGATCTGGAGGTCTGGTCCGAGGTCGCGGCACGGTCGCTGCGTGCCGCCGGCGCGCGTCCGGGGATGAAGCTGCACAACGCCTACGGCTACGGACTTTTCACTGGCGGCCTTGGCATACATTACGGCGGCGAGCGGCTCGGCATGACGGTCATTCCGATCTCAGGCGGCATGACCGAGCGGCAAGTGCAGCTGATCGTGGACTTCAAGCCCGATGTCATCACCGTGACGCCGAGCTACATGCTGGCGATCCTGGATGAGTTCATCCGCCAGGGCATCGATCCGCGCGGCACGTCATTGAAGGTTGGCGTGTTCGGCGCGGAGCCCTGGACCAACGAGATGCGCGCCGAGATCGAGCGCAGCTTCGACATGCAGGCCGTCGATATCTACGGGCTGTCGGAGATCATCGGCCCCGGCGTCGCGCAGGAATGCGTGGAGACGAAAGACGGGCCGCATATCTGGGAGGATCACTTCCTGCCCGAGATCATCGACCCCGACACGGGCGCGGTGCTGCCAGACGGCGAGGCGGGCGAACTTGTGTTCACCTCGCTCACCAAGCGGGCGCTGCCGATGGTCCGCTACCGCACCCGCGACCGCTCGCGCCTGCTGCCCGGCACGGCGCGGCCGGGGATGCGCCGGATCGAGAAGGTGGTCGGCCGCACCGACGACATGCTGATACTGCGCGGTGTCAACCTGTTCCCCACGCAGATCGAGAGCGTCTTGCTCGCGCATCCGTGGACCAGCGGGCATTTCCAGCTCGTTCTGACGCGCGAGGGCCGGATGGATGAGATGACGGTGCGGGTGGAGGCGCGCCCCGACGCCTGGGACGGCACCGGCCTAGGGGACGAGGCGCAGCGCGTCGTGCATCAGATCAAGAACACGATCGGCGTGTCGGTACGGCTCGTGGTCGAGCCGCCCGGCACGCTCGAACGCTCGGTGGGCAAGATCAAGCGCGTGGTGGACAACCGGCCGCGGTAGCGGCCCGCCGCGGCGAC
>JAFEDX010000160.1 GCA_018241365.1 Pseudomonadota bacterium | reverse complement strand
TGGCCGGGCAACAATGCCAGCGCCGTGGGTTGCGACAGCGACGACTGTACGCCAATGCCGTCGCGCACGTCGCTGCGACCATCGCCGGCGATGGTCTCGACCCGCTGGTGGCGCAGATCGACGCGCAGGACCTGATGCTGCCCGCTGGCGGCGACGTACAGCATGCCGTCGTCCGCGGCGACCGCGTGCGGCGCGTTGATGGCGGCGCGCAAGCTGCCACCTTGTTCCTCGACGTTGCCGTACGCGGGGCGCCCTGCGCCCAGCACCGTTTCGACCTCGCCCGCCTCGAGCCGGATGCGGCGCACGCTGTGGTTGCCGGCATCGGCGACGTACAAGGCGTCGCGGTCCAGCGCCAGGCCTTGCGGCAACTGCATTCCGCACGCCGCCATCTGTCCATCCCAGTTGCCCGGCGTGCCCGATCCGAACTGCCGCAGCACCCGGCCGTCGTGGCTGCATTCCAGGATACGGTGATGCCCGGTGTCGCTGACGTACAGGCGGTTCCTCGTGG
This sequence comes from Pseudomonadota bacterium, assembly GCA_018241365.1. Lineage (GTDB taxonomy): Bacteria > Pseudomonadota > Gammaproteobacteria > Xanthomonadales > Rhodanobacteraceae > 66-474. The sequence continues at coordinate 1,745 of JAFEDX010000160.1, read as the reverse complement.
CCAGTGCATGCGCCGGAAACGCCAACGGGCTGACCGGCTCGGCGCGCACGTCGAGCAGCGGCGAGGTCGCCCGCGCAAACGGCGGGGCGTGCTCCACCTGCACTTCGTCGCGCAACTGGATCACCGCGTCCTCGATTTCCTGGCTGCGCCCTTCGCCCACGAGGCGCGCGGCCAGCGCGCCCTGGGCGTCGATCAGCAAGGTGGTCGGCCACGCGGAAATCGAGAATTGCTTCCATGCCTGCCACTCGTGGTCATTGGCCACCGGCGCGCGCAGGCGATTGCGGTGCGCGGCCTTCAACACCGCGGCATCGGTTTGCTGCGAGGCGTAACGCGGCGTGTGCACGCACACCGCTGCGAACGCGCCCGGCAACTTCTTTTCCAGCATGCGCAACTCGCCCAGCAGGTTCGAGCTGCTGACACTGGCGCCATTCCAGAACAGCACCAGCACGACCTGGCCGCGCAGGTCGGCCAGCCGCAAGCGCTCACGCCGGTTGACCCAGTTCAGCGCTTCCGGGAACTCCGGCAGCTGCGGGCGCGTGCCCCGCCGCACCACGTCGAAGGGCATGTCTCCGGCAATCATCCCGCCACCTCGTCGCGCATGCGTTCGGCCAAGGCAGCCACGCCACGCCGGACCATGGCCAGCACCGCGAGGAAATCCTCCGCGCTGCCGGTGTATGGATCGGGGATGTCACCGGCATCCCCCGAGTCCGCGTCGGCCAGGCCGGCAGCCACCATGAAGCGTTCCGGCACCGGCGCGCCGTCGGGCACGCGGCGGCGCAGTTCGGCGAGCGTCGCACGGTCCACCGCGAGTATCGTCGCAAAATCGCGGAAGTCGTCATCGTCGAACTGGCGCGCGCGATGCGGCGCAAGATCGAACCCCGCGGCGCGCGCCACCGCCACCGCGCGCGGATCCGCACCCTGCCCCACGTGCCAGTTGCCGAGTCCGCGCGAGGCTACCGGCAGGCGGATGCCCAGCTCGCCGAATTCGGCGCGCGCGATGTACTCGGCGGTCGGCGAGCGGCAGATGTTGCCGAGGCAGACGAACAACACGCCGGGCGGCGGACGGATCATGCGCGCGCGCTCCGTTCGTGCAGGATGCGTTCGGCGCGCGCGAGATCGTCCCCGGTATCCACGCCGGGCGGGAAAGCTTCCGGCGTCAGCCGCACTGCAATGGCATGGCCGTGTTCCAGCGCGCGCAATTGCTCCAGCGACTCGGCCCGTTCCAGCGGCGATGGCGGCAAGGCGGCGAAGGTCTTGAGGAACCCGGCGCGGTAGGCATAGATGCCGATGTGGCGCAACACCACGAGTCCCTGCGGAACCACGTTGCGGTCGCGTGCCAGCGCGTCGCGCGCCCACGGCACCGGTGCGCGCGAAAAATACAGCGCGTGCTGGCGCAGGTCGCACACCACCTTGACGCAATTCGGGTCGAACCATTGCGCGGCCGAATCGATCGGCGTCGCCAGCGTCGCCATCGGCGTAGCCTCGTCGTGCAGCGCTTCGGCCACCGCGCGGATGCCCGCCGCGGGCGCGAACGGCTCGTCGCCCTGCAGGTTCACCACCAACGTATCGTCGGACCAAGCCATGGTTGCCGCGCATTCGGCCAGGCGATCGCTGCCACTGGTATGGCCGGCGCGGGTCATGCACACCTCGACATCGCCACCGCGCAAGGCGTCCACGACCCGTTCATCGTCGGTGGCGACCACCACGCGCGCGGCCCCGGCGGCACGCGCGCGCCGTGCCACGTG
>JAFEDX010000015.1 GCA_018241365.1 Pseudomonadota bacterium | reverse complement strand
CCTTGGCGTCGGCGTGCCCGGCACGGTGATGGGGTTCAACGAGGCGCTGCGGAAGTACGGGACGATGACGCTGCAGCAGGTCATCGCGCCCGCGATCAAGCTGGCGAAGGATGGCTACGTGCTGGAAGCGGGCGACGTGCGCATCTTCGATACCTCGACCGATGCTTTCGGGAAACATCCGAATGTCGCCGCGATCTTCCTCGACCACGGGAGCCCGTGGAAGGCGGGGCAGGTGCTGAAGCAGCCCGAGCTGGCGCGCACGCTGGAATTGATTGCGAAGGATGGCGACAAGGCGTTCTACGACGGCCCGATCGCGGCCGCGGTGGTGAAAGCCAGCGAAGCCAACCATGGCCTGCTGACGTTGAAGGATTTCCGCGACTACACCGTGCAATGGGAAAGGCCCATCGAGTGCGAGTACCACGGCTACATGATCTATTCCGCGCCGCCGCCGAGCTCGGGCGGCACCACGATCTGCGAGACCCTGCAGATCATCGCGCCGTATCCGTTCGCCGAGTGGGGCTTCCATTCCACGAAGAGCGTGCACTACTTCGTCGAGGCCGAGCGGCGCGCGTTTGCCGACCGCAATACCTACCTCGGTGATCCCGCGTTCGTGCACAACCCCATCGCGCGTTTGCTGTCGGCCGAGCACGCGGCGAAGTTGCGCAGCGGCATCCTGCCCGACAAGGCCACGCCATCGTCGGAAGTGCAGGGCAGCCTTGGCCCGTACCAGGCCACCAACACCACGCACTATTCGGTGGTCGATGCCAAGGGCAACGCGGTCGCGGTGACCTACACCGTCAACAGTTATTTCGGGATCAAGCAGATCGCCGGCGACACCGGCTTCTTCCTCAACAACGAAATGGACGACTTCACCTCCAAACCCGAGGTGCCCAACCAGTTCGGACTGGTGCAGGGCGAAGCCAACCGCATCCAGCCCGGCAAGCGTCCGTTGAGTTCGATGAGCCCGACCGTCGTGATGCACGACGGCAAGCTGTTCATGGTGACGGGCAGCCCGGGCGGCTCGTCCATCATCTCGACCACGATGGAGAGCTTCCTCAACGTCGCCGAGTACGGCATGAACGTGAAGCAGGCCATCGACGCCCCGCGCATCCACATGCAGTGGTATCCCGACGAGATCTTCGCCGAGCCGGATGCGTTCAAACCCGACGTGCAGGCGGCGCTGGAAGCCATGGGCTACAAGATCCGCACCATACGCCAGATGGGCGACATCGCCGCGATCGTGGTGAACCCGAAGACCGGCATGCTGGAAAGCGTCAACGACCCGCGCTATCCGGCGGGTTCCGCGGCGGGGTATTGACGCGCGCTGCTGGCGGGGCTGACGCGCCGGAGCGAGACACCAGCTGACTACTTTGGTCTGGTCGTGGTGGTGGCTGAGGTGTCGTGACGCGGCCCGAGACGGACAGCTTCTCCAGAGGCCCCGTGTCGATCCCGCGGGCGCTCATTCGTCGCATGCATGAAGGTGGCCGTACCGGCCGCTCTCCGTGCCAAGGAGACAGTCATGTCCTACATCGATGGTTTCGTGATCGCCGTACCCAACGTCAACCGCGAACGGTTCATCGCGCACGCCCGTACCTTCGACCCCATTTTCCTGGAGTTCGGTGCCACCCGGGTGGTGGAGTGTTGGGGCGACGACGTGCCCGACGGCAAGCTCACTGATTTCCGCCGCGCCGTGCAGGCGAAGCAGGATGAATCCGTGGTGTTCTCCTGGGTGGAGTGGCCCGACAAGGCAACTCGCGATGCCGGCATGGCGAAATTCATGCAGGACCCGCGCATGGAAGCCGCCAGTGACTGTCCTTTCGATGGCAAGCGCATGATCCTTGGCGGCTTCAACTCGGTAGTCAGCCTGCCTGCCGGACTAGGGAGGCCTTGAGCGACGCGCTTTCATTGCAACGGTCCGCTTGGGGTCGCCTGTTGCCGCGCATTCACGGCCGGGCCAGCAAAAACCACGCAACCACCGCCACCGAGTTGTAGCTGGCGTGCAACGTGATCGATGGCCACAGGGACCGGGTCTGCACGCGCATCCACCCGAGCACCAGTCCCAGCAGCACCAGCGCGGGTATCGGGTACCACAGGAACTTGAAGTCGGGCAGGTGCGCGCAGCCGAAGATCAAGGCGCTGGCGGCGATGGCCCAACCTGTGCGCATGCGGCTGGCGAGGCCCGACAGCAGCACGCCGCGGAAGACCAGCTCTTCGACGAATGGCGCGACGCCTACGCCCACCAGCGCCAGCAGGATGCGCAATCCGGGCGGTGCGTTGAGCGCCAGCGTCACGATGTCCTGCTGCAGCGGGTGGGAACCGGCGAGCAGATCCGTCATGCCGCTGCCCAGCAGCGAAAGGCTGACGCCGAGGATCACCGCAACGGGCCATGCGCGCCGGCTCGCGGGACGCACGAGCCCGAATCCGGGCAGGCTGGCGCGCGACCATTGTGCGGGCCAGGTCCGCCGCACGATCAGGGCCATCACCGCGGCGGCGGCCACGAGCGTGAGCACGGCCAGGACCACGCGGAGGTCGGTGTCGTAACGCAGCGCGTGCAGGATCGCGCCGGGATCGAGCTTGCGATGCATCCGGGTGGACTGGATACCGCGCGCAATGCCCATCGCCACGCCGATCAGCACGCCGAATAGCGCGCCCAACCCCAGTTGCAGCAGGAAGTACAGCGCTACGGTGCCGAGTCCACTCCACACGCCGGGGCGTTTGGCTGGCGGCGCGGGCGGTGTCATCGGATCGCTGGCGGGAACGGGTGGGACCGATTCGCTGGAGGAGTCCATTCCATGGCCTGGCGTGGAAGCCGTGGGTGTTCGCTGCGTGGCGTGGCGTGGATGTGCGCTGGCGTCACGAGCAGGCAGCGCACGTGCCGCCACGTGTCGAAGGATAGCCGTCACCGGCGCCTTGCGCCGGAGGCGTCACGCGCCGATGTCGCGCAGCCGCTTGCCGCTCATCAACTTGCGTTCGATCTGTTCCAGGGTGACGCCCTTGGTCTCGGGGACCAGTGCCCAGGTGAACAGGATGAACACCGCGTTGAAGGCCGCGTACAGCCAGAACGTGTTGGCCTTGCCGAAATTGTTGAGCAGGGTCAGGAAAGTGAGCGTGACGATGCCGGTGAGGATCCAGTTGGTCACCGTGGAAACGCCGATGCCGAAGTCGCGGCCCTTGAGGGGTTGGATCTCCGAGCACAGCGTCCACACCAGCGGCCCGGCCGAGAACGCAAAGCCCACCACGAACAGCAGCAGCATCGCGATCGCGAGGAAATGTTCCGCCGGCGTGGCCATGCCCGTGTGCATCAGCCAACCGACCACGCCGAGGCCGATCGCCATCACCGCGAAGCCCGCGTACAGGATCGGCTTGCGCCCGATCCGGTCGACGAAACCGATCGCGATGAAGGTGGCCAGCACGTTGGTCAGGCCGACGATCGCGGTGAACCACATTTGCGCGTCGGTGGCGTAGCCCATGTCGGCGAAGATGCGCGGTGCGTAGTACATCACCACGTTGATGCCGGTCAGTTGCTGGACCACCTGCAGGGCAATGCCGAGGCCCACCGACCGGCGGAAATTGCGGTTTTCGAGGAACAGGCGCCAGCCCTGCTGCGGCGTGCGCAGCTGCTCCTTGATCTCGGCGACTTCGCTGCGCACCGCGTCGGGATCGCCGCGCAATTTCTGCAGCACGGCGCTGGCATCGGCGTCGCGCTGCTTGAGCACCAGCCAGCGCGGGCTTTCCGGCAGGCTCAGCACGCCGAGCAGGAACAGCGCGCCGGGCAGCGCGATGATGCCCAGCATCCAGCGCCAGCCTTCGATGTAGCTGAAGCCGGTATCGGACAGGAACGCCACGAAGATGCCGATGGTGATCATCAACTGGTAGGTCGAGATCATCGCGCCACGGCGGTCGCGCGGTGCGATTTCGGCCAGGTACAGCGGCGCGGTGAAGGCGGCGATGCCGATCGCGAGGCCCAGCACGAAGCGCGCGCCGATCAAGGCTTCGGGCGACCATGCGGACGCGCACAACAGGGAACCGATCACGAACAGGCTGCCGCTGAACACCAGCGAGCGTTTGCGCCCGAAGTGTTTGGAAAGCCATGCCGCGAGTGCAGCGCCCACGGCCGCCCCCCATGTCATGCTGCTGACGATGTGCTCGATCGCGGCATCACTGATGGCGAACTCGCGCTGGATGAATTGCTGGGCGCCGGAAATCACCCCCACGTCGAGGCCGAACATCAATCCCGCCAACGCCGCGAGTGTCGCGACGAACACGGCGTGGCGGCGTGCGTGCCCGGTAGCGGTCATGGCGACGGTGTTCATCGGACGTGATCCTCGTGCTGGGTTTTCGAAGAAGCGGCGGGTGGTGGTGGAACGCGCGGTGGCGATCCTTCAGGGCGCGGAGCCACGTGCCGGCGCCGTCGCGGGGCACCCGCCATCGGCGTCGATGAGCTGGTGCATCTTGAGGTATACGCCGTTGGTCCAGCCGAAGCCGATCACGTTGGTCTTGTAGCCCGCCGTGATCTTCACGTCGGCGTTGCCGAGCACCATGTTGTACTTCTCGCGGATCGTGCCGTCCTTGGCGAAGCTGCGGTCGATGGTGCCGGTGAATTCGCAGGAGATGCGCACGGCGTCGGTCTTGAATCCGTAGTCGTCGAGGCCCTTGGCGGCGATCCAGTTGGTCGGCGCCCAGCCGAACGGCGCATCCCACTGCGCGCCGGTGTCGCGGGTGCTCATGGCCAGTCCGCCCTTGTGTTCGAACAAGGGAAGCTGCTTGACCAGCGCAGCGGCCTGCTGCTTCGAGGCCGCGCCCGCCCACAGCGGATAGAACATCGTCAGGTAGGGATCGGTCGAGGCCTTGCCGGTCACGAAGTCCCAATCCATGTAGCGCCCCTGGTCGGCGTGCCACAGGTATTTGTCGATCGCCGCGCGGCGTGCCTCTGCGGCGTGCGCCCAGCGTTCGGCGTCGGATGTCTTCCCGAGTTCGGTGGCGAAATCGTGCAGGTCGCGTTCGTAGCGATACAGCAGGCTGTTCAGGCCGGCGCCCGCGTAGTGGTGGGTGGAACCGCCCCACGGGCCGAAATGGAAATCGGTGTCGAAACCGGATTCGCGCATCGCGCGATCACCAAGATAGTAGTCGGCAGTCAGGCGATAACCATCCAGCCAGTCGCCTGCGCAGACTTTCGAGGCCGTGACGTCACAGCTCGTGGTCTGCAATTTTTCGGCTTCGGCGGCATCCGGGTGTTGCGGCGCCTTGATGAGGTAGCCCGGGTTTTCCGACGGATGCGCCAGCAGCCAGCGGATCACGCCGACGTAGTAGTCGCTGTTCTGTGCCTCGATGACCGGACCGTGGCCGTAATCGAAATAGCGCGAGAGGCCGGTGTCACCCGCCAGGTGCTGCTTGCGCGTCCAGACCTCGTAGTTGCGCACGGCCAGCGGGTAGGCGTGTTCCAGCCACGCCTTTTTTGCGGCGGCATCCTTGAAGCTCGCGGGGTCCTCGAGTACCGCGGTCATCATGGCCGACAGCAGCGGCGGTTGCGAGCGCGTCAGGTAATAGGTGCGGTTGGCGTTGAGCACGCCGCCGTAGTGTTCGACTTCGTACAGTGCGTTGTTGACCATGTCGAGCGCCAGCGCTTCGCGATGGTCGGCGACGAGTCCCAGCACGATGAAGTAGCTGTCCCAGCCGTACATTTCGTTGAACATGCCGCCCGGCACCACGTAGGGATACGGCAGGTACAGCAATCCCTGCGCCGGCAACTTCGTCGGATCAATATCGCCCAGATGCCGGATCGGCGCGGGCAGGTTTTCCACCTTCACGCGGCAGCGGCGGGCGCTCGCGGCAAGCGAAGCCGGCGTGGCCACCTGCGCGGGCAGATAGACGATCGAGTGCGACGGAACCTTGGGATCGACCAGCGCACGGCACTCGTCCACCGAACGCGTGAGGGTGTTCCATGCGTGATCGATATAGCTGCGGGTTCTGGCGGGATCGGGCGTCGCCGCGAAGGCGGTGGTGGCAGCGAGCAGCGTGCAGACGCAGGGAATGAAATACGGGCGGACTTTCATGGGCGGGCTCCTCTTGCCGATGCCGGATTGCTGCAGGTTACTGCCGTTGCCGTCGCTGCCGTTTGGGGCGAGGCGGCGCGGTCGAGCCGCGGACCACCAGTTCGGGCGTGAAGCCAGAGTTTTCGACAGTGTTCCCGTTGATTTGCGCGACCAGCATTCGCGTCGCGCGTTCGACGATGGCGTCTGCCCGCTGGCGCGCGGTGGTGAGCGGCGGCCACGAGTGGCGTGAAAACGGGCTGTCCTCGAACCCGGCGATCGAGACATCGTAGGGTACATGCAGGCCTGCCGATTGCGCAGCGGCCAATGCGCCTGCGGCGATTTCATCGTTGCAGCCGAAAATCGCGGTGGGCGGTTCGGCGAGGTCGAACAAGCGGCGGGCACCGCGGAAACCGTCGTCGAACACATAGTCGCCGTCGATCATCAACTCCTTGCGCACCGGGATGCCGTAATGCTGCAGGGCGTCCTTGTAGCCCTTGCGGCGCTCCGCGCTGGCGTGATGGTGCTTGCCACCCTGCAGCAACCCGATGCGGACGTGACCGAGCTGGAGCAGGTGGCTGACGATTGCGTACGCTGCATCGCGATCGTCGACAAAGACGCACGCATAGCCATCGTCCGGGTTGCGCGCAGCGGACAAAATCCGGACGAACGGTATGCCGAACGCGGCCAGTTTGCGCAAGGCCACCATGTGTTCCGACACGGGCGTCGTGAGCACCAGGCCGGACAGGCGCGAACGATGCACGAAATCGCGCAAGTCCTCGGCCAGCGTGGCGGCGCGGGCATTGCACGGGCGCATCTGCAAGCCGAAGTGCAGGTCGTCGCAAGCCGCGAGCGCGCCTTGCTGCATCGCGATGATGTAGTAGGCGTTCGGGTTGTCGTACACCAGACCGACCGTGTAGGCGTGGGAGCCGCTGAGGCCGCGGGCGAGCAGGTTGGGGCGGTAGCCGAGCTGCTCGACGGTGCGCAGCACGCGCTCGCGAGTCTGTGGACGCACCGAGCGCTCGCCGTTGACGACGCGTGAAACCGTCTTGGCCGAAACACCGGCCTTGATGGCGACGTCGTCGAGGGTTATGGCTCCCACCGGGTGCTCCTTGGTTGGCGGATCCGTCGATCCAAACCGCCGCTCGGGGTATCGGGATTCCCTGGCGCGATGCCCGGGTGCTGTCGATGCAGCGATCCGCACAGGTATCCGACGCCGCGCCGGTGGATTATGCACGAGCGTGACAGCGCTGTCATATTTCGCCTCCCTTGGACAGTGTGGCACAGGTTGGCACCTTCGCAACAGGTCGTTGCAGCGACGGCTTCATGCTGCGATGCAACATGAATAAAGTCAAGCTGCAAAGCCATTCGTGCTGGCATGTCATGCCCTGCGCAGCTTTGCCCGGAGCCTCGCAAGTCATTCGGAGGGTGATGCACCGCAGATTGACAGCGCTGTCTTGCAACTCCAGACTTCGCCACAGGCCATCAGGGGATGGCCCGGCATGAAGCCATGTGCACGTGGAGTGGTCGTGGGTGCGCTTTCCCGCCGCGGACAGGGCCGAAGGGTGGCGCAAGCAGACGTTGGCGAGCCGATTCATCGGGCAGGATGCGTAACGGGTTCAAAGGCAGGCAGGGTTGCGGTGAGGTCGGGGTGTCCGCGCAGGCGGATGCGATGACTCTTCCTTCGTAGAAAAAAAATCATCAGCCGCCTGTTGCTGTGGTTCCACCAATCATTCACTTTGCTGGAGGAGAGCCATGAAGCATGACAAGCTGATCAGACTGGCACTGACGAGTGCCATCCTCGCTGCGTTGTCGCCCGTGGTCTGGGCGGCCAGCGGCCAGGCCGCCACCGGTGCGCAGGCGCCACGCACTGCATCGGGCAACCAGGGGCAATCGCAGGCCAAGACCCAGACCTTGCAGACCATCGTGGTGACGGCCAGTGCGACGGGCGTCAAGAAACTCGACGCGAGCTACAGCATCGTCACGGCCAACCGGGAGGAAATCCAGCAGGCCAATCCGGTCAGCGTGGCCGACCTGTTGAAGATTTCGCCCGGCATCTGGCCCGAGTCCACCGGTGGCCAGACCGGCGCCAATATCGAAATCGCCGGGTTCCCGGGCGGCGGCGATGCACCGTTCTTCACCAACATGATCAACGGCACGCCGCTGTACGGCATGTCGTCGTTGTCGTTCATGGACTCGAGTTCGTTGATGCGACTCGATGACACCATCTCGCGTGTCGAAATCGTCCAGGGTGGTCCGGGCGCGATCTTCGGTCCCGGCCAGATGGGCGCGACCGCCAACTTCATCCTGCGCCAGGGCACCGCGCAACCCTCGGGTGATGTCGGGCTCACCTACGGTTCCGAGAACATGGAGCGTGTCGACGGTTTCTACGGTTTCCCGATCGGCAAGAATGGAACGTGGTTCGGCAGCATCGGTGGCTTCTATCGCGTTTCCGACGGCGTGCGCGATCCGCAATTCAAGGCCGACAAGGGTGGCCAGTTGACCGCGACGCTCACCCACGACATGGACAACGGCTCGTTCATGCTGTGGGCGCGGGTGCTCAACGACAAGAACCAGTTCATGGTGCCGATCCCGATGATCCAGGGTTCGGGCAGCAATTTTTACGGCTATCCCGGATTCGATCCGTCGACCGGCACTTACGGCAGCCACGCGATCCAGCACGTGCAGGTGCCGAATCCGCTCGGCTATCTCGAGAACGCCAACCTTGGCAACGGCCGCGGCGGCAACCTGAGGTTCTTCGGCGGGAACTACGATGCCACCTTCGGCAAGCTGACGGTTTCCGACCACTTCATCTTCAACGGTGGCGATCTGCCGACCAATGCGCTGTTCTCCGGCCCCAACCCGAGGCCGCTGTCGTATTTCCTGTACGGCTGCCAGGTTGCGCAACCGGCGGGTTACTGCAACGGCGGAAGCGCGGTGGACACCAACAATCTCGGAGCGGGCGGGCAGGGCCTGCCACCGGGTTATGACGTCGTCGCCACCCTGCCCAACGGCCAGACCGTGCCGCTGAACCAGAGCGTGATCGGGCAGGGCTGGTGGTACATCCAGAAGCGCCTGAAGAGCTTCAACAATGACTTCCGGCTTAGCTGGGAAGCCTTCGACGGGAACACCATCACCGCGGGCCTGTATCTCGCGCGTTACACCGACCACGACAACTGGTCGCTGGGCAACAACATGCTGATGCTCAATCAGCCCAATACCCAGCCGATCGGCCTGACGTACCAGCAGAATGGCCAGACCTACGTCATTGCCAATCCGCAGGGGTTCTACAACTTCAACGGCAACTACAACATCGTCGAGGCCGGCGCTGCCACCAACAAGGCGTTCTATCTTTCGGATTCGTGGACGATCGGGCCGTGGCTGCTGCAGGCCGGCGGGCGCGTCGAGAACATGGACGCCTACCAGCGCACCTGCAACCGGTCGACCGTCGATCTCGACGGCAATCCACTCACCCTGTACGACAACGCCACCCCGGTGTGCAACGGTACCTGGGACATGGAGCACTACGACAAGACCCATCCGTCGTTCACGGTCGGCGCGAACTACCAGTTCAACGACCACATGAGCGCGTACGTCCGCGCCAACACCGGTGCCCATTTCGACGACTTCGACAACGGCATCCGCGGCGCCGGCGGGAATTTCTCGCCGATGCAGAAGGTCAAGAACATGGAGGCCGGATTCAAGTACGGCTCGGAAATCCTGTTCCTGGACGTCAGCATCTACCAGCGCCTGTTCACCGGCCTGCAGTACCAGCCGACGACCACCAGTGGCGTGCCGACCGGCCCGATCTCCAACTATGGCGCCAACACCCACGGGCTGGACCTCAATGCCACCTGGTCGCCGATCGAAAACCTGCACCTGAAACTGGTCGCCGACTACATGGACGGGCACTACAGCCATAACGACTCGTGCCTGCCATTTACCGACATCAACGGCAATCCCCAGTGCGTCCGCATTGACGGCGCGCCGCTGCAGCGCCAGCCCAAAGTCCGCTACCTGTTCCAGCCGAGCTACACGTTGCCCACGGGTTGGGGAAGCATCACCGGCTTCCTGACCTACGAATATGCCGGCCAGCGTTACGAGGACCAGACTGGCTTGCAGCCCTTGGGCACGTTCGACACGCTCGGTGCCGGGGTGGTGGCCAACTACGGTTCCAATTGGCAATTCCGGCTGCAGGGCACCAACCTGACCAACGCAATCGGCCTGACCGAAGGCAACGCGCGCTTTACCGGCAAAAACACCGGGATCGGTGGGGTGATCTTGGCGCGCCCATTGACGGGTCGCGAGGTGTTTCTGCAGGCCAAGTACCTGTTCTGAACTGCCGTGCTCGTGCGTGAATGAGCGGCCGGGATCTCCGCTGTGCGATCCCGGCCGCGAATGGCGGTCCCTGGGTGACCGCGTCCTGCCTGCGCGGCTTCCAGGACACCGTGGCGTGCGGTACGAATGCGATGGTGCGACAGCGCGGACCGGTTGATGCACCCACGTAACCACCGTCGCTTCTTCCGGGGCATGACCATGAAATTCCTGACCCGCGTTTTGTTGTTTGCCTGTGCGCTGGCGGTACCGGCCACGGTCTGGTGTGCGACCGATCCGAGCTTCCTGCTGACCGCGACGGCGAAGGATTTCGACGCGTATTTCCCGTCCTATCTCGCCAACGGCTATTTTTCGACCATGACCTCGGTACGCGGCACCGAGCCGGACCGGGCCTACATGGTCGCCTTCATGGATTACACGAAGGGCGACATTTCGCGGCCCGCCGCGATTCCGGGCTGGAGCGAGATCGACTACAACCCGGGCACGGGCTGGATGAATTCGACGCGCCTCGATTCGCAGATCTTCTCCGGTTATGCGCAAACCCTGAACATGCACGACGGTACGCTGACCACGCGCTACCGGTTCGCGTACGTGAAAAATCCCACCGACGTGAAGGTGGTGACCTTCGTCAGCCAGTCCGACCCGCATCTGGCGGCGACGCAAATCTCGATCACGCCGCAATTCGACGGCAAGGTGCAACTCCGGTTCCCGTTCCGATTGTGGTCGGGCCACCAGCCGCGCTTTCCGATCGACAGCATGACCGGCGATGAGATGATCGATGCGGTGATCGCGAGCGGGCAGAACCTCAACGACAAGCCGGTGCCGACGCCCGATCGCGCACCGGTGTGGTATCCGGGCACCACGCTTGTCACCGACGATGGCGGCGATGCAAAGGGGTTGACGCTGTGGCTGGACGGCCAGGCCGTGAACGGTTTGAAGATGGCCGAAGCCGCGGCCATCGAATTGCCGGCCGGGCTGAAAGTCGAAAGCGTGAAGCTCGTGAAAACCTCCGACCTGCTGTCGCTGGACATCGCTGCCGAAGTGCGCAAGGGGAAGAGCTACACCTTCACCAAATACATCGCGGCATCGCGGCAGGATTGGGGCGGCGACGCGAAGGCCGATCTTGCGCTTGCAACGCAGGCGCGCGACACGGGTTTCGACCAGCTGCTCGCACGCCACGTTGCCGCCTGGCACGACCTGTGGAAAGCCGACATCGTCGTCGATCACGACGAAGCGGTGCAGCGCGCGCTGCATTCCGATCTTTACTACATCCTGTCCAACACCACGGTCGGGACCGCATGGGCGATGGGCGCCTGCGCGCTGACGCCGAATTACGCCGGACACGTGTTCTGGGATTCCGATTCGTGGGTGTTCCCGGCGCTGCTGCTGTTGCATCCGGAGCGCGCGAAGTCGATCGTGATGTTTCGCCATCGCACCATGCAGGGCGCGCGCGAACGCGCCGCGCAGTACGGCGTGAAAGGCCTGATGTATCCGTGGGAATCGGATCCGCAGAAGGGCATCGATGTCACGCCGCACTTCGCCTACGGCGTCTATCGCGAAATACACGTCAATGCGGACATCGCGATCGCGCAGTGGCAGTACTGGTTGGCAACCGGCGACAAGGCATGGTTGAAGCAATACGGCTGGCCGGTGATCGAAGGCATCGCGACGTTCTGGAAGAGCCGCGTCACGTACGACAAGGCGAAAGACCGCTACGAAATCCTGCACGTCACCTCGCCCGATGAAGCCTACGACGACGTGCCGAACGACACCTTCACCAACGCCGCGGCGCGCAAGGCGCTGGAGATCGCGACCAGGGCCGCTGCGCTGGTCGGCGCGAAAGCCGATCCCGCGTGGGCGGAGATCGCGTCGAAGATGTACATCCCGTTCGACGCAAAGGCGCAGCGTCACTACGACTTCGATCCCTCCGTGCCGCACGACAAGATCACGTGGTTCGGCTCGACGCTGGCGTGGTTGATGTACCCGAACCTCGACCTGCCGATGTCGCCCGCGGTGCGCCGCAACGATTTTGCCTTCCAGTTGCAGGCGCTGAAGACCCATGGCGACAGCCCGAACGAGATGATGATGGTGATGCTCACCGTGGGCGCTGCCGAGCTGGGCGAGGCCAAGGCCGTTGGCGACTGGATCCACCGCAATCTGGTCGGCTATCTGAAGCCTCCGTTCAACGTCCGCAGCGAAACCGCCGACAACAACAACGGTTACATCCTCGCGACCTCGGCGGGCTTCGTGCAGAGTTTCATCTACGGCCTGAGCGGCCTCCGCATCGACGACAAGGGACTAGATGCGGAATACGCGCCGATCCTGCCGCCGGGGTGGGAATCGGTGACGTTGCGCGACATCACTTTCCGCGGCAAGCACTACGACGTCACGGTGACCCGCGGCACGGACGGCAAGGCCCAGCTGGTTCGCAAGGAGCTCTGAGGAATGCAGAGCGGCGTCTTCGGAACGGCGTCGCGGGAGGTTGCATGCAATCCGTGAAGGCGGGCCTCCGGCTTGGTTTCCTGCTGTCGTTTGCGTGTGCGGGCACGATGGCAAACGCTGCCACCGATCCGGGTTTCCTGCTCACCGCCACGGCAAAGAACTTCGACAGTTACTTTCCGGGCGAGCTCGCCAACGGCTACGTCTCCACCTTCACGTCGCCGCGCGGCGCTGAAAGCAACCTGTCGTATCTGGTTGCGTTGATGGATTACGGCAAGGACGACATTGCGCGGCCCGCAGCGATTCCGGGCTGGACCGGGATCGACTATCGCGCAAGCTCTACAGACGCATGGTTGAACCTCGCGCCGTTGAAGCCTGCGGTGTTCCAGGATTACCAGCAGGTTCTGGATCTGCACGAAGCCACGCTGACGACGCGTTACCGCTATGTCGATCACGGCAAGGCCACGCAGGTCGAAGTGGTCAGCTTCGTCAGCGCAGCGTCGCCGCATCTCGCGGCGGTCCGCTTGTCGATCACGCCGGAATTCGACGGCGTGGTGGAACTTTCGTTTCCACTGGTTTTGTGGGCGCCGTATCAGCCGCGCCTGCCGTTGGCGAAGTTGCCGGGCGACACGGGCCTCACCGGCGACCGGTTCCGCCAGGCACTCGAAGCACACGGGCTGGCGTTGAAGGCACTGCCGCCGGCCACGCCCGACCGCGCCGCCATTTGGTACCACGGCGATACGCGGATACTGGATGCCGATGGCAATACCTCGAATTTGACGATGTGGCTGGACGGGCAGGCGACGAACGGCCCGCGCATGGCCGAGGCGGTCGCAGTGGAGCTGCCGCGGGGCGTGCGACCGGTCGAAACGAAGCTGGATCAAACCGGCAATCGCCTGGCGCTCGACGTGCGCATCAAGGTGGGCAAGCGCAAGACCTATGCCTTCACCAAATATGTCGCGCTGTCGCGTGAAGGCTGGGGCGGTGACGCCAAAGCCGATCTCGCACTGGCCGAAGCGGCACGCGCAGGCGGCTTCGCAACGATGCTCGATGCGCAGCGCGCAGCATGGGCGAAGCTGTGGCGATCGGACATCCGCATCAATGGCGATCCGCAGGCACAGCTCGCCGTGCATTCCGACTTGTACTACCTGCTTGCCAACGTCGCGCCTGATTCGGCCTGGGGCGTCGGTGCCTGTGGCCTCACCACCGGTTACGCCGGGCACGTGTTCTGGGACAGCGACTCCTGGATTTTTCCGGCGTTGCTTCTGCTGCATCCAGGGCGTTCCAGGTCGATCGTGATGTTCCGCGGCCGCACCCTGCCGGCCGCGCAACAGCGTGCGCAGCAGGCGGGATTCGCGGGCGCCAAATATCCATGGGAAGCCGATCCCGGCAACGGCAGCGAGCAGGTCCTGTTCGCCGCGCACCGGTTGAGCGTCGGCGAAATCCACATCAACGCCGACATTGCGATCGCGCAGTGGCAGTACTGGCTGGCGACGCACGATCTCGCATGGTTGCGCAAGGATGGCTGGCCGGTGATCCGCGACGTCGCCGGATTCTGGGCCAGCCGTGCGACGTACGACGCCGCGAAGCGGCGTTACGAGATACGCGATGTCGTCTCGGTCGAAGAGCCTTACGCACACGTCGATGACGACGCCTTCACCAACGCTTCGGCCGCCAAGGCCTTGCGGATCGCCACAGCCGCCGCAACGCTGGTTGGCGCCTCAGCCGATCCACGCTGGGCGACGGTCGCAGCCGGGCTGCATCTCCCGTTTTCCGACGCCGGCCAGCACCACCTCGATTTCGACCCGGGCGTGCCGCGCGCGCCCGACGACCACGACTTCGCGTTGCTGGCGTTTCCCTCGCTCGACCTGCCCATGAGCGAAACCGTGCGGCGCAACGATTACGAACTCAGTGCGGGCCCGGCCAGGGCCGGCCGGGATTCGCCCGCGACCATGGGCCTTGCGCCGCTCACGATCGCCGCTGCTGCATCGGGCAATTCGGCGGATGTGGCTCGCTGGCTGCAACGCAACGTTTCACCCGACATGCTGAAACCACCCTTCAACGTGCGCACCGAAACTCCCGGCAACAACGCTGGCTGGTTCCTCACCGGCTCGGCGGGATTCGTGCAGAGTCTGGTATACGGACTCACCGGTTTGCGCATCGAAGACGATGGCTTGATCCAGGCGTATCCGCCCGTATTGCCGGATGGCTGGAAATCGCTCACCCTCACCGATGTCACCTTCCGCGGCAAGCACTTCGACATCACCGTCGATCGCGATGCCAGCGGCAAACCGCGGCTGCAGCGCGAACCGCGATGAGAGGAGAAGCGCCATGAGTTCGACATTTCTGAAATCCGCGTTCGCGATCGCAGCGGTAATTGCTGCGCCGGCGCTCGGGTCGCCGGCCCTCGCCGCATCGGCGCCGTCGCCACGCGTGGATGCACAAGGCAACGTAACGGTTCCCGCTTTTACCGTGCCGTTTTCGAGCTACGCCTCGCCCGAAGCACGCAAGATGTTCCAGCGCGTGCTGGAAGAAGGCCGCAATGCGCCACCGCTGGATGGCCCGGTCTCCGCGAGCCGCGCGTACTACGATCAGATCAACACCGCGCGTGCGGACCTGATGCGACGGTTGTATCCGGTGGACATCGAAAAACGCACCATCGGCGGCGTATCGGCACAGGTCGTCACGCCGAAACAGGGCATTGCGCCGGAGCAAAAGCATCGCGTGCTGGTCAACCTGCACGGCGGCGCGTTCCTGTGGGGTGCGGGCGCCGGCGGTCTGGTTGAATCGATCCCCGTTTCGAGCCTGGGCAGGATCGAAGTGATCACCGTGGATTATCGTCAAGGCCCGGAGCACGTATTTCCGGCGGCGAGCGAGGATGTCGCAGCGGTATATCGCGCCCTGCTCAAGCAATATCCCGCGAAGAACATCGGCATCTACGGCTGCTCGGCGGGCGGCGTGCTGACCGGCGAAGCCGTGGCCTGGTTCATCCACGAACATCTTCCAGTGCCCGGCGCGATCGGAATGTACTGCGGGGCGGTGGCCGAATTGAGCGGCGATTCGGCCTGGGTCGCGCCCGTGCTCGATGGTGGCCCGCCGCCGTCCTCGCCGTTGAAGCTGGCCGATCTGCCTTACTTCAAGGGTGCGCGGGCAAGCGATCCGTTGGTGTTTCCGGCCAATTCGCCCACGCTGCTGGCGAAATTCCCGCCCACGCTGCTGATCACCGGCACCCGCGACTTCACGATGAGTTCCGAAATCCAGAGCCAGCGCCTCTTGACCGACGCCGGCGTCGATGCGGAACTGCATGTCTGGGACGGCATGTGGCATTCGTTCTTTTCCGACCCCGAAATGCCCGAATCGAAGGAAGCCTACGCCGTGATGGTGGGGTTCTTCGACCGGCATCTGGGGCGGTGACGCGGGTGCCATTTTCCCGCCATCGGCCGCGGCCCGGCGGGACGTTCCACACACTGCCGGATCGATACGCCTGATCCGCGCCTATTGCACGGAAGCCCTGGCCGCACGCCAGTCGATGACGACCGCATCGCGGACGCCGTGCGCGGGGATCGTCGTGCAAGCCGTCGCGGTGCCGGCATCCCATGACCACCCGTCGATTTGCTTGCCATCGACTGAAATCCACGTCGGCTTCGGGATGCCATGGATGAGCAAAGTGTAGGAACGGCTTTGTACTTGACCGGCGAATGTGCCGTGCGTGGGTCCGATCATGATGCGATGCACGCCTTCGCTCTTGTTGACGTAACGCATCGGCGTCAGCGCGTACCGATGTTTTTCGTAATCGAGCGAAATGCCGTCGTCTTCGTACAGGTCGAAGGCGCCTTGGCCCGATCCGTAGACGTTGACGACCAGGTGATCCAGCGGCTGCGCGTTCGACCATGCGAAATCCGCGGGTTGTTCGGGAATGATCGCGCCGTCGCGTACGAACACCGGCGTCTGGTCCACTGCATAGTGGGCTCTGATTGATTTGCCGCCGTCGTATCGCTTGCCGTCGAAGAAGCCGATCCAGTTTCCGGGTGGCAGCCAGACCGCGCGGTCGCCGTCCGGATCGAGCACCGGCGCGACCAGCATCTCGTCGCCGTACCAGTATTCGTGCGGGTGTTGGTAGGCTGCCTTTGCGCCGGGGTTTTCCAGGTACAGCGGGCGCATGATCGGCAGCGACTGCGTGTGCGCGATCCACGCGTAGGTGTAGGTGTAGGGAATCAGTTGAGTGTGCAGGGTGAAGTATTTCCTCGCCAACGAGATGCCGCGTTCGCCATAGGTCCAGGGCATCCGCAAGTTGCCTTCACGCGGGTTCTCGTGCGCGCTGTGCATCCGCAGCAGCGGACTGAACGCGCCGAACTCGACCCAGCGCGCGTACAGGTCGAAGTCGATCTTGCCGCCGTGGAAGCCGCCGATGTCGTGACTGATGTACGGGATCAGCACGTTGCCGCCGCGCACCGAGTAGGCGACCTCGTAAGCCAGGACCGGCCATTGCGAATACGTGTCGCCGGTGAAATAGGCCGGATAGCGTTCGCTGCCCCAGCCGCCATAGCGCGAGAGGATGAATCCGCGACGACCGGTCTCCTGCTGCGTGGAATCGTAGAACACGCGGTTGGTCCACAGTTGCGGATTCAACCCCGGCATGTCCGCCGCGCCGCTGCCGCCGTCAACCCACCAGAAGTCCACGCCCTGACGCAAAAGCGGGGTATGGAGGTATCGCATGGAGACCTCGGCCTGCTGCTTGTCCGACAAATCGAAGTCGATGCGCGGTGGAGGCTTGATGTCACGGATCGCAGTCAAGCCATGCAGGAATCCGGTGCCGTATTCGCCGGGTGGTATCCGCACCGCAACCTCCACCGCTTGCCCGGGCTTCACATACGGCGTGATGTCGGCCCACGTCAAACGGCGCGGCCATCCAGCACGGCTGTGCGTGACCTCCCGGCCATCGAGGTACAGCTGATAATCCGCCGCTTGCCTGCTGAGGTACAGATAGACCCGTGACGGCAAATGCCCCGGCAAGCGGACGCGCGTGCGGTACCACACGACGCCGGTGTAGTTCCCGTATCCCTGCTCTGTCGGGGATGCGTCCGTGCGGATGGGGTGCCACTTCGCGTCGTCGTAACCGGCGGCGAACCAGCGCTCGCCGAGACCCACGTCGTCCGGATCCTCGGCGAACACCCAGGCTTTGGACAAATCCAGATTGAAGGAAGGCTGCGGCGGCAGGGGGCGTCCCAACGCCTTCAGCACTTCCGGTGTGCGGCTGTCCTGGTAGGAAAGGATGTTTTCCCGCGTATTGGCGTAGCCCGGGTGATCGTTCAGGGCAACCTTGACGCCGCGCGCGTGCAGCCATTCCAGCAACCGGTCCGGATGCGGGATCAGCGGGCTCCAGTCGTAGCCGCCCTGCCAGCCATAGTTGTGCCACGCGAAATCCAGCACCAAGACGTCGAGCGGGATGTGGTTCTGCCGGAAGCGCGTCACTTCGTCCTCGAGGTGTTGCTCGCCGTAACGCAGGTACGCGGGCGTCTTGCTTTCCGCGTAACCCGGAAAGTACTCGAAGTTCAGGTCCGTGATCATCGGTCCCAGCACGTAGCGGGGAATCATCGGGACGGGTCCGCACAATTCAGCGTATTCGTCGAGCACCTTGCGGTAATCGCGGTTGCCGTAGGTGAACAGGTACCAGTCCTGATCACCTGCGTCCTTGCGCGGTTCGATCCATTGGGTTGTCGAATTCCACAGCGGGGTTCGGCTGTCGTCGATGAACGCGAAGCCATTGCGGCTCAGCAACCCCGGTTCGGCTTTGGGCAGCAGCACGTCGATGCCGGGAATGATGTCGTTGACGGGGCTTTCCAGATCCTTGCCGTCTGCGGGCAGGTTCTTCGTACTGACGTTGTCCAGCGAATACGTGAGCCCGCCAAGATTGGCGTCGTCGATCTGGCTCGGATGCCAGGCGCACGCCGTGCTGTCTTTTCCCCACTGCACCTCGAGGTTGGCGGCAGTGAACGCGCCGGAGTGCAGCCGATAGCGCAGCGTCATCACACTGGTGTGCACGATCAGCCAACCGTCTTTCTCGTTCCGCGTCACGCCGACATCCGGCCAGTCGCGTTTTTCGACGACCGCGGTTGGGGTATCTACGAAATGTCCCGACAGGGCATATTCCATCCTGACCAGTGATGGTGTCAGGAACTCGAAACGCGCATCCCCGGTCGTCACCGTGGAAGTCGCATGAGCGAACCCCGGGACCAGCAGCGCGATACTGATCGCAAGCAGGCTGCGGATCGTGATCCGGTCAAAGTGCGTGTGCGTGCTCATGCCTCATCCCGCTTGCGTCGAAAACCTGCTCGACCCACGGTATGGGCTCATCCGGTCCGCCCACGCGCAGCGCAAAACTGCATCGGGGTGCGCCGTGCAGCGGTCATCCCGGGTTGCCCGCAATGGCGTTGAAGGCGATCGTGATGCGGGGAACGTCGCTGTTGTGGGGTTCGACGAAGTGCTCCATCCAGCACGGAAACAGCACCAGCAGCCCGGCTTCCGGGGTGAGGTGGATGTCGCTGTAGCCGTTCGGCACCGCACCCTTGACGTAGCCGTGCACCACTCCCGGACGGGGATCCCGGAACACGAAGCGGCCGGAGCCCGGTGGTACCTGCAGGTAAAACGAACCCGACAGCAGGGAACCTTCGTGTACATGCAGGAAGTTGAAACCGCCGCGGTCGTGCAGGTTCACCCAGGATTGCAGGTCGAAGGGAATGCCGGAGACGCCCATGTCCCGCATGGCGCTGGCGCAGCCTGTGCGCACGGCATCGCGCAAGGGCGCGAACACCGGCTGCTCCAGGACTGCCATGTCCTGGCTGTTCCAGCCCTGGCGGTTGG
This sequence comes from Pseudomonadota bacterium, assembly GCA_018241365.1. Classification (GTDB taxonomy): domain Bacteria; phylum Pseudomonadota; class Gammaproteobacteria; order Xanthomonadales; family Rhodanobacteraceae; genus 66-474. Next base: position 6,741 of record JAFEDX010000015.1, on the reverse strand, counting down.
TCCGCCCCGCGGGTTCGGGGCTGGCTGCCCGCATCTGCAACACGGTCGCCACCCATTCACGCAGATGCGGGGCGAGCGAGGGCAGGCGAGCCTGCCAGATGCGCGTGGGGAAAAGGTCGTAGGCCTTCAGGGCCGGTACCGTAACGGAGCCGCCGGATTGCGCTTGCATGAAGGTCACCGATTCATCGCCCGTGGTTGTCACGGCGTGTTCCGTGGTTCAACATGGTTGGTGGAATCGACATGGACGGACGGAGCAGGACAATGCCGAAACGCTATCCGTGGTGTGTGTGGGTTGTCACTTGCCTGTTGCTGGCCGTCGCCGTCGCCGGCTCCGCACGCCCGCCGCCGCCGCGCTCATGGCAAACCGACATCGCCCAGCTCGTCGCCGATGATAGCGCCCACCCGCCGCCGCAGCATGGAGTCTTGTTCGTCGGCAGTTCCTCGATCCGGATGTGGACGACGCTGGCGCAGGATTTCCCTGGGGTACCGACGATCAATCGCGGCTTTGGCGGCTCGGCGATCGCCGACAGCACGTATTACGTGGACCGGATCATCGTTCCGTACCATCCGCGGTTGATCGTGATGTACGCTGGCGACAACGACATCGCCGAGGGTGACTCCCCGCGCCAGGTTCTCGATGCGTTCAAGGCGTTCGTGGCCCGCGTACGGCGCGGGTTGCCGGATGTGGCCATCGCTTACATCTCGATCAAGCCCAGCCTTGCGCGCTGGGCGCTGTGGCCGCAGATGCACGAAGCCAACAGCCTGATTGCCGCGTGGGCACGCACGCAGTCCCGCGTGACGTTCGTGGATGTTGCGTCGAAGATGCTGGGCGAAGACGGCAAGCCGCGCGCCGCATTGTTCCGCGACGACGGGTTGCACATGACACCCGCCGGCTATTCGATCTGGATCGAGGCGCTGAAGCCGGTGCTCGCGCACTATGGATTTGCGCCGGACAACGGCGATCAGGCTCGGCTCCCGCGGACGCTGCCACCTGGGCGTTCACACCCACGCTCGAGCAACCCGGTTCGCGGACGAGAGGGCGTGGAGTGGATCATTTCTCGATCCGATAGTTGAGGCTCGCGCGGTTCCCGGTGGTCGCGTTCTCGGCTTCGAATTGCAGGAAACGGTTCAACGTGTAGCGCAGGGTGATGACTTGTCCGGGCGTAAACAGCCCAACGCCGTAACTCAGGAACAGGCGTGGCGAAAGGTACTTGCCGGCGGTGAACGCGGAGCCGCCGAGTGCTTCGCTGCTGGAGACGCCGGCTTCAAGGCCGAGTCGTGAACCGATGGATTTCGCCAGCCGGTCGCCGGCCAGTCCGCCGAGCGCCTGCGCGGCGGTGTTGAGGGTGTCGCCTTCGCCGCTCTTCAACGCGTCCAGCGGGCGGCCGGTGACGAGGTACGACAGCGCTTCAGCTTGTTCCATCGCCGGATTCGAGAACACGCTGAGCACGGGCCGCTGCGCGGTACCGCGCACCGAGAGGCCGACGGTGATGTCCTGGCTGCGGATCTGGCGTACCGCGCGGATGTCGAGGCCGGGGTTGTCGAGCGGCGTGCTGGCGAACAGCAGCCGGCCGCGTTCGATGTCGAGGTTTTGCCCATAGGCCTCGTACTTGCCGGCGACCCGGATTTCGCCACGTCCCGTGGCGGCCTGTCCCGGCCGCACCTGCACCGCGAGTTGGCCGTGCACGCTGCCATCCAGACCATAGCCGTGCAGTTTCACGTCGTCGCCGAGTTTCACGTCGATGTTGGCGTTCACGGCGAGCGGCGCGACAGGCGTGGTTGGCGGTGCATCGACGATCACCACGTCGGGCGAAGCCTTGGCGGGGCCCTGGCCGGGCAATTTCTCCGCCTCCACTTTTGCGCTCGGGATGGTCACGCTGCCGGTCAGTTGGAACACGCCGTTGGCACGCGCGATATGCAAGTCGGGCGACGCCAACACGTGCGCCGCGGGAATGTCCGCGACCAGAAGGTTGTCGCCTTTCAGGTCCAGCGTCAGCGGTGCGTCGGCGGCGAGTCCGGTGCTGCCGTCGACGTGCAGTACGCCCTGGCCCGACGCGATCTGCCCGCGGATCGCGAGGTGGCCTTGCGGGTCGCCTGCGATGGCGAATTGCCCATCGTGCAGTTTCAGGCCTGCGCGCGGCAGTTCGGCGCTGAAGCCATTGGTGTGGATGTCACCGCTGAATTGCGGCGCCGACAGCGTGCCGCCAAGTTGCAGCTTGCCCGTCAAGGTCCCCTTGACGTTGGCGATTTCGGGGGACAGCGCGCTGAGGAAGGCGAGGCTGCGCAGGTCCACGTCGATGTTGCCGCCGAGCGTGCGCGCGCTGCCGTGCACGCCGACTGCGCCGTCAAGGTGGCCACCGTCCGACAGCGCGCCGTGCAGGGTGGCCTGCAGGTCCTGTCCGGTCGCGTTGGCGTCGAGTGCAATGGAGGACCATTCCAGCAGCGGCTGGTTGGCGGTGGACGCGAACGCAACGTTGCCGGCGCTGACAGCAAGCGTCGCGCGTCCGTCAAGCGCGCCGTTCGTGTTGATGGCGAGCTGTCCCGTCCCCGAGATGTCGCCACTGGCCTGCAGCGGATTGGCGCCCGCCGCGAAGCTTGCCAGCAACTGCAGCGGCAGCTGCCGCAGATCGTATTGTGCCGTGAGCACGCCGCGCGCATCGCGTGTGCCCGACAGGCACAGGCTCGGAGCGCCGGCAGCCAGGCAAAATTGCGAGAGCGATCCCCTGCCATCCTGCCACGTGACGTGTGCGGGCTGCTGTTGTCGCCACTCGGGCAGGCCCTTCGGCGTGAGCCCGACACTGTCCAGCGTGCCGTTCCATGTTTTCGATGCGGACTGCCAGCTTCCCTGCAAGGCCAGTGTGAAGCCGAGCGGCTCGCCATGCGCGGTGACCTGCAGGCGGTGCGCAGCGGCATTGCCATGGCCAACGACATGCACGCTGTCGAGGGCGAGGCCGGCAGCGTGCACGCCTGCCAGCGCGAGATCGAGATCGCCACCGGGTTGGCCCACATCGGGGATGGATGCCGTGAGATGCAGCGTGTCGATGCGATGGCCGCCGTCGCTCAAGCCTTCGCCTCGCAGTTGCCCGTTTATCGCAAGATTCGGCCAGACACCTTGCGTGCTGAAGCGGCCTTGCAGTGCCCCTGTCGCATCCGGCAACCAGTCGCCCAGCGACGCGATATCGAGGTCGATCGTTGCGTCGGTCTGCTTGCCGCCCTTGCCCCGTGCCTGGATGCGGCTGCGCCCCGCGACCAGCAGCAGTGACCCGTCCAGCAGGTTGCCCGGCATGATCCTGAGGTCGGCCTTGCTGCCGGCGATGCTGCGGCCGCGCAGGGTGCCGCCGGCCTTGTCGAGTTGCAGCGTCGCATCCGGCCCCTGCGGCGTGAGCATGCCGGTACTCGCCAGTGTGAAATCCAGCGCGCCATTCCAGCCCGCGAGCAGCGCGCCGGGATCGAATTGGTCGGCAGTCGCCGCAAGATTCCAGGTGACATGAGGCTGCAGGCCGATGCTGCCGTGCGCGTCCAGTCCGCCCTGCTTCTGCACCAGCTTGAGGGTGTGCAGCTGGATCGTCTGCGGCGTACCCGCGAGATCCAGTTGCACGTCGGCCAACCGGTCGGGTGGTCCGATCGCGAGCGCGCCTTTCAACGCAAATTGTTTTGCGCTGCCCGTGAGGTGCGCTTCACCGTGGGTAGCCAATGGTTGCCCGACCAGATCGGCGGGCAGTTGCACGCCCTGCCAATCCACGTCGAGCGTTGCCGTGACCGGTGACGCGGCGAGCTGCACGCTGCCGGTCGCGCTGAAGACGCCCGGCACCGTTGGCGAACGCAGGCGCAAGGGGTCAAGCTCCAGGGTCTTGCCGTCCCAGGTGAATTGCGCGGGGTCGATCAACGCTATGTGGTCGTTTGCGGTCAGGTTGCCGGTGAGCTTGCCGCCGTGCGCGTCACCCCCGCCCTGAAGCTGCAGCGCGAGGGTGTGCAGCGAAGATGGCAGCGAGGGCAGGGCTTGCGCATCGAAGCGTGGTGCATCGAGAGAGAGCCTCCACGCATGCCTGGCGTCAAGCGCCAGCGAAGCAGCGAGCTTGAGACGGATTGGCGAAGTGATTGCCGCATCCAGGTGTGCGGTCTTGCCATCGGATTGCGTCACCAGCGTGCCACCGTAGCGCACGCCGTCCTGCGTCCAGTCGAACGTGACGCTGCCGTGGCCGGGATAGCCGCGTGCGATCGCCAGTGTGCCTGCGAGATCGGCGCTGCCGGCTGGAGCGCGCAGCGCAAGCTTGCGGATCACGAGTCGGTTGCTGCTCCACAGCGCGGCGATGGCGAGGCTGTCGGCGGCGAAAGCCGGTTTGCCGTCCTGCGTGACGACAAGGTGCGTGAGCAGCGTATCGTCCAGCACGATCGTCAGTGGAGGCTGCAACGAGAACGTGCCGGGTTCACTGGACGATTTGGAAGGCGCAAGGTCGAGCGTGATGCCGTCGATGCGTGCCTTGCCGATGTGCAGGCGACGCGCCAGCAGCGCCCATGGCTGCAGGTCCAGCGTTGCCTGACGGATTAGCAACGCGGTGCCGTCGGCGTCGCGATACCGCAATCCAGACAGCGTGGTTTCGCCCGCCAGCGTGCCGCTCGCGCTGGCATAGGTGAATTGCCCGTGCGTCAGCGCCACGCCGCGACCCAGCGCAAAGCGCAGGCCGGACGACGTGTACAGCAGCCACGCCAGCGCAATCGCGCACAACACGAGCAGCGCGAAGATCGCGATGCTGACAGTCAACAGCCATTTGCGCGTGCGTGCCATCGTTACAAATCCGGACCGATGACTATATGCAGTTGCAACCCGTGGTAATACGGATTGGCAACAGGTTTTCCGAGGTCGATCCGCACCATCCCGACCGGCGAGCGCCAGCGCACGCCCAGCCCCGCGCCGGTACGCGCGTGGAAATCGGTGCCATCGAACGCGTCGCCGGAATCGACGAACGCGGCCATGCCCCAGTCACGGGTGAAGTAATGTTCGACGGTGGCGCTGCCAACCAGCAGGCGCTTGCCACCGATTACGAGTCCGTAGGCGTTGCGCGGCCCGATCGCTTCGTAGGCGTAACCGCGGATCGAGCGGTCGCCGCCCGCGAAGAAGCGCAGTTGTGGCGGCAGCTTGCTGAAATCCTCGACGCTGGTGATGCCGGCATTGCCGCGCAGGATCAGGCGGTCACGGCGTCCCAGCGCATGGATCCAGGTGACGTCCGCAAGCGCCTGCGCAAAGCGCGTGTCGATGCCTGGACCGACGCGCGCGATCAGGTTGATCGAGTAACCGTTGCGCACGAACAGCGGATTGTCCGCGACCTTCTTCGTCAGTCCGGCTTCCGGATAGATCAGCGTGGTGGTGCCCCGCTCGAGGCCGGGGATGTCGACGTTGCGCCCGGAGTTGCCGACCGTGAAGGTGCCGGAGAGCAGGTGTACGCCAAGCGTGCGCACGAAGCCGTGCCAGTCGCGCGTTTCGTTGGCGGCCAGCGAGAAGGTGCGCGACACCGAGGTCTTGGTGTTTTCGTCGCGGTAACCGATGCCGAGGTTGAAGCTGGCGTGATCGCGGCCGGGGCGCGGAATCCCGTACACGACTTGCGCCGTTTTCAGGTATTCGGCGACAAGCGCTTGTGTGTCCAGCGTATGGCCGCTGCGGTTGATCCAGCGCCGACGGATGCCGCCGCGCACGCCGGGGCCGGTGTCGGTGCCCATGAACACGCCCGCGGTATAGACGGTGCGCTTGGCCGGCGCGAGTTCCACCTTGACGGGCACCACATGGCCGCTGGCCTGGGCGACCTCCGGCTCGACGTCCACCATGGAAAAATAATCGGCATCGGTGAGCGCCTGCTGCAGCGACAGCAGGCTTGACTGCGAGTACCAGTCGCCCGGCTTCCATGGCACGTAACGTTGCAGGAAGCCCGGTTTGAACTGCGAGCCCTGGAAGTCCACTTCGCCCAGCTTGTAGCGTTCGCCGACGTCGTAATGCAGGTGGATCGCGGCGCGGTTGTCGGCGCGCGTGACTTCGACCTTGTGCTCGGTGGCCTTGGCATCCAGCCAGCCGGTTTCCAGCAACGCCGAGCCGAGCGCGGTCTTGGATGCTTCGTACTGTGCGTCCTCCAGTTGCTCGCCTGCGCGCGGCACGAATGCGCGCACCCCATGCTGCACGGGCGGCAGCGAGAGCGCGACATCGGGAACCTGCACGTCGAGGGTTGCGACCGTGGTGGCGGTGCCGGGCGTGATGGCCACGCGCAGCGTCCACTCGCTGCCGTGCTGCGCGAGTTCCACGTCGGCCTTGGCGTTGTAGTAACCGTAGGGTTGCAACGCAACACCGGCCTGGCCGCGCGCGTCGTCGGCCAGCACCTGCGCCTGTGTGGCGCTGATGTCCTTGCGGTCGGCGTATTGGCTGGCGCTGAGCTGGGCCTTGACGGCGTTGGCGAGTTCCTCGTCGACGCCGGTCACGACCACCTTCAGGGTGTCGGCGCGCGCGCTTTGGGCGCCGGCGAGCGCGATCAGCGCGAATGCGGCGAGCATGCGCCGACCTGTCACGCCACGCCTCGCGGAGCGATGCTGCGTTTGGACGAGGGGTCGTCATTCCGATGTGATCCGGGGAGTCGAAGCTGACATCCGCGTCTTTTTCCGCCCACCTCGCCAAGAGCGGTTCCGCTCGCGTATGCGAGCGGGCGACTTTTGTTTCGGCAAAAGTCGCCAAAACCATTGCGCCTGGCATGCCGGTTTCGG
>JAFEDX010000159.1 GCA_018241365.1 Pseudomonadota bacterium | reverse complement strand
AAGGCCGGCGACCTGCTGGTGCAGAAGGATCTTGCCAACACCCTGGAGAAGATCGCCAAGGGTGGTACCGACGCGTTCTACAAAGGGTCGATCGCCGAGGCCGTGGTCAAGGCCAGCGAGGCCCACGGCGGCATCCTCAGCATGAAGGATTTCGCTTCGTACAACGTGGAATGGAAGAAACCGCTGCAATGCGAATACCGCGGCTACACCATCCTGTCCGCGCCGCCACCCAGTTCCGGCGGCACCACCATGTGCCTGGCGCTCAACATCCTTGCGCCCTACCCCGTCAGCAAGTGGGGCTACGCATCGCCGACCTTCGTGCATTATTTCGCGGAAGCCGAACGGCGTGCCTTCGCGACCCGCAACACCTACCTCGGCGATCCGGATTTCGTGAAGATCCCGATGCAGAAGCTGATGTCGGCGTCCTATGCGGCATCGCTGCGCGCGACGATCCAGCCGGACAAGGCCACGCCGTCGTCGCAGATCGAAAGCTTCCTGCCCTCCAGCGAGGGCAACAACACCACGCATTACTCCGTGATGGACGCGCACGGCAACGCCGTCGCCGTCACCTACACCATCAACCTCCTGTTCGGCATCAAGCAGATCGCCGGCGACACCGGCTTCTACCTCAATGACGAAATGGACGATTTCACCGCCAAGCCGGGCGCGTCCAACGACGCCGGACTCGTGCAGGGCAAGGCCGATGGAGTCGAGCCCGGCAAGCGCCCGCTGAGTTCGATGACGCCGACCGTGGTGCTGAAGGACGGCAAGCCGTTCATCCTGACCGGCAGCCCCGGCAGCGCCACCATCATTTCGACCACGATGCAAAGCATCATCAACGTGGTCGACTTCGGGATGAACATGCAGCAGGCCGTCAACGCGCCGCACATCCACATGCAGTGGTATCCCGACGTCGTCTATGTCGGGCCGGGCCTGCTGACGCCGGAATCGAAAGCAAAACTCGAAGCAATGGGCTACACCCTGAAGGACCGTTCGCTGGGCGTGCTGGAATCCATCCTCGTGAATCCGAAGACGCACCTGCTGGAAGGCGCCAGCGACCCGCACCGCTCAGCGGGTTCGGCAGCAGGGTATTGAGCATTCCGATGCGCTCACTGACCGACCTTGACAGCGAAGCGCGCAAAACCCCTCTCCCTCCGGGAGAGGGTGCCCCGAAGGGGCGGGTGAGGGTTCACCCACGAATGACGCTACATCTTCTGCGCAGAACCAGCAGCTCGAGTGTTCGCACCCTCATCCGGCGCTGTGCGCAAAAGAAAAAGCGGCGTCCCACCCCTTCTCCCGAAGGGAGAAGTAAAAAAACTGGCGCCAAGCCTGTGAACGAAAGATGACCGCAACGACTGCCCACACCGACCCTGCATCCGCTGACACGGCGTGCTGGGACGGTGTCGATCTCCCCGCTGTGGCACGGCGCGTGGGCACGCCGTGCCACGTCTATTCCGCATCCACCATTCGCGCGCGCATCGACGCGCTGCAAACGGCGCTGCACGGGTTGGATGCGCTGGTCTGCTACGCGGCCAAGGCCAATTCCAACGTCGCGGTCCTGCAATTGATCGCGAACGCGGGCCTGGGCGCCGACATCGTTTCGGGTGGCGAACTGTGGCGTTGCCTGTACGCCGGCATTCCGGCCGAACGCATCGTGTTTTCCGGCGTCGGCAAGACCGCGGAGGAAATCGCGGACGCGCTGGATGCCGGCGTCGCGCGCTTCAACGTGGAGTCGGCGGACGAGTTGCAACTGCTGCAACAGGTCGCGGCGGCACGCAACGTGGTTGCCAATGCATCGGCACGCATCAACCCGGACGTCGACGCCCTCACCCACGCGAAGATTTCCACCGGCAAGTCGGAAAACAAATTCGGCGTGAGCATCGACGAAGCGCGCGAGTGGTTTGCCGGCAGCGCGGCGTTGACGCACGTGCGTCTGGACGGCCTGCACGTGCACATCGGTTCGCAAATGCTCAGCCTCGACCCGATCCGCGCAGCCCTGCAGCGTGTGGCGGCTTTCTGGCCCGAACTGGCCGCTGCCGGCCACACGATCCGCAGCATCGACGTCGGTGGCGGCCTCGGCGTGTGCTACCGCGCAGGCCACGATCATCCGGTGCCGGTCAGTGATTACGCCGGCGCGATCCGCGAGGCACTGGCAGGTTTCGAGGGCCGCATCCTGCTGGAGCCGGGACGCTGGCTGGTCGCCGAAGCGGGCGTGCTGCTGACGCGCGTGGTCCGCATCAAGCACGGCCGCGAGCGCAAGTTCCTGATCCTCGATGCCGCGATGAACGACCTGCTGCGGCCGAGCCTGTACGACGCCTGGCACGA
>JAFEDX010000158.1 GCA_018241365.1 Pseudomonadota bacterium | reverse complement strand
GACTTCGCTGGGCTACGCCACAGCCAGATACAGCAGGTTTATCAATGACTTAGGCGAGTTCAACATATGCCGGTGCTTTCCGAAACTTGACCCGACTTCCCCTCTGTTGGCCCCTAGAAGGCTCCTGGGAACCGGGTCTCTCCGAGGAGTCATCATGGCAAAGATCAAGCTCACCAAGTCCGCTGTCGATGCGGCACAACCCCAGGCGCAGGCCGTCGAACTCCGGGACACGTTGGTGCCCGGCTTCTTGTGCAAGATTACCCCATCGGGTCGCAAGGTGTTCATGCTCCAGTACCGGACGAACGCCGGCGAGCGCCGCAAGCCCGCGCTCGGTCAGTACGGAGAGCTGACCGTCGAACAGGCCCGATCCTTGGCACAGGAGTGGCTGGCTCAGGTACGTCGGGGCGGTGATCCCGGCGCAGCCAAGGCCGAAGCGCGCAAAGCACCTACCGTCGAGGAGCTGTGCAAGAAGTTCATGGAGGATCACTCCAAGAAGCGCAACAAGCCCAGCACCCAGCTCGGCTATCAGCGTGTCATCGACCGCTGCATCATCCCGCTGCTGGGCCGCAAAAAGGTCCAGGACGTGAAGCGCCCCGACATTGCCGGGCTGATGGAAAAGTTTTCGTACAAGCCCACCGAGGCGAACAAGGCGTTTAGCATCTTGCGCAAGATGTTCAATCTGGCCGAGGTGTGGGGCTACCGGCCTGATGGCAGCAACCCCTGCCGGCATATCCAGTTGTTTCCGGCTGGCAAGTCCACTCATCTCATCAGCGACGAGGACATGGGCAAGCTGTTCCGACAGCTCGACAAGATCGAGGCCGACGGGCTGGAGAACTACGTGGTCCCGTTGGCGATCCGCCTGCAGTTCGAGTTCGCTGGCCGCCGTGGCGAAATCGTCTCGCTCGAATGGGAATGGGTCGATCTGGAGAACCGGCGGGTCGTCTGGCCTGACAGCAAGACCGGCGGCATGTCCAAGCCCATGAGCGAGGAAGCCTACCGGCTGCTTTCGACAGCGCCGCACGAAGAAGGCGCTCGCTATGTGCTACCGTCGCCGCGCCATCCGGGACAACACCTGACCACAGGCGAGTATTACGGCGGCTGGAGCCGTGCGCTCAAAGCTGCGGGGGCAACGCACGTGGGGACGCACGGCATTCGACACCGCTCGGCGACCGACATTGCGAACTCGGGCATTCCGGTCAAGGTCGGCATGGCACTCACGGCGCACAAGACCGTGGTGATGTTCATGCGCTATGTCCACACCGAGGACAAGCCGGTCCGGGAGGCCGCCGAACTGGTGGCGAGTCGGCGCAAGGCAATCACCGGCGCCAAGCAGGAGCCTGCCGAAGCGACGGCATGACCAGGCACCAGGGATTTGCGTCGTCCGCAGCGCCGTCGGCGCTGCTGGGCGATCCGGCTTCAATCCCTGCCTTACCATAGGCATCAGGATTTCCGAGACGCTGTCTCGGAGTTCGAGCGACTTGCGAGCGGCCTGACGGCTGCTACGCTGGGGCTATCGCTGCGCCGGCTTCCTGAAACCCCCGTTCAAGCAAGACGGGTCTCAATTCCTCCAGCGCATTGGCCGGTACACCGAGCCACAGCAGATTGCGGGCGCGAGTCACGGCAACATAGCCGATGCGCCCGACTTCGGTGTCTACGCCGGCCAGCAGCGCATTGGCGTGTTCCCGGTTCGCCAAGTACAGCACAGCATCAAGGCTTTCGCCCTTCGCCTGATGGACTGTGTCCACTTGGATGCGCGGTGCGTCGTCGTTCGCTGCCAAGTCAGCGGCGGTGATCAGCGGGGCATTGGACAACCCCCTTTTTGCGAGCTTGTTGCCCAGGTTGCTGGTGCTCGCCAAGCCGTGGTCTTGTGCGATTTGTGCCAGCAATGTCCTCGTCCGTTCCAACAGCAGCGGATGCCACTGCGTGTCCCCGGTCAATGTCGCGGCCGGTAGCCCCGAATCCGGATTGCGCGTGAATGCCCAAACGAGCCGTCGCAGCATTCGATCACCCGGATAGCGCGCAGGCTGCGTGATCCTTGCCACCAGTCCTTGCGGCGGGTTGGCAAGTAGACCGACGATGCCGGAAGCCACCAGCTTGAACGCGCCGAGATAGTCCTGGTGCCGGTCGCGCAGGATGGCGGCCTGTGCAAGAGCCTTGACGGTTCCCTGGCCTGGCGCCCCTTCGTTGCCGCCGAGCTTGTTGGCCATGTCCCGGGCGCGGCACAGCACGGCTGAGCGTTCCAGCTTCAGGTCGGCCGCCAGCACCGCCGCCTGGAAAGCGGCGATGAGGTTCTCGCGTTCGGCGTTCCGGTAGGACACGAAGAAAG
>JAFEDX010000157.1 GCA_018241365.1 Pseudomonadota bacterium | reverse complement strand
TTCGACCGCGCCAAGTGCGAACGCTTCCTGGCGCGCACCAAGCTGCAGACCAACCAGCGCGTGCGGGAAATGTCCAAGGGCATGATCGTGCAGCTGCACCTCGCGATCGTGATGGCGATCGACGCACGCCTGCTGGTGCTGGACGAGCCCACGCTGGGACTCGACATCCTGTACCGCAAGCAGTTCTACCAGAGCCTGCTGGAAGACTATTTCGACGAGGACAAGACCATCCTCATCACCACCCACCAGGTGGAGGAGGTCGAGCACATCCTCACCGACCTGATGTTCATCCGCGATGGCAAGATAACGCTCGGGACGACCATGGAAGAGATGGGCGCGCGCTTTGCCGAAGTGCTGGTCGCTCCCGACAAGGTCGAAGCTGCCCGGGCGTTGAAACCGATCGACGAGCGCGCGGCGGTATTCGGCAAGAGCATCTTCATGTACGACAGCGCGGACCCGGAGCAGCTCGCGCACCTGGGCGAGGTGAAACGGCCCTCCGTTTCCGATCTGTTCGTGGCCATCATGAAAGGGACCTACGCATGAACGCGATCGTCAAATCGCCGTTTGCCTGGCTGCTGAAACGCGAATACTGGGAGGAGCGCCGCGGCCTGCTGTGGTCGCAGGTCACCGTGGCCGGCGTACTGATCATCCTCAGCATCTTCGGCATCATCGCCGCCGAGGTCGCCCGCGTGCACATGGGTGACAGTGTCCACTTCGTCTCGGGCGGCAACTTGAGCCAGGCACTGCAAAACGCCGCAAGCCACAACTCCGAGGGGCTGGCCCAGGCCGTCGGCGGCATGATGTGGACGTTCGGCCTGTTCGCGGGCGTGGTGCTCTCGTTCAAGCTGTTCTTCTACCTGCTGGGTGCGCTTTACGAAGACCGCAAGGATCGCAGCATCCTGTTCTGGAAATCGCTGCCGGTTTCGGACACCGCAACCGTGCTGTCCAAGGTGGTCACGGCCATTCTGGTGATGCCGGTCATCGCGGTGGTGGTGGCACTGGCGGGGTTCATCGGCGAGATGATCATTGCCAGCATCTGGTTTGCGGCGCACGGCTTGAATCCCTTCACGCTGCTGTGGGCGCACGCCACCCCCTGGACAAGCTGGCTGCACATGCTGGCCACGATCCCGATCAACGCGGTGTGGGCCCTGCCGGCCATCGGCTGGCTGCTGTTCTGGTCGGCGGCCGCGCGCAGCAAGCCGTTCCTGTGGGCGGTGATGATCCCGGTCGTCGCCGGCGTATTGAACTCGTGGATCGCGCTGCTGGGCATCCCGCACATCAACATCGAGTTCTTCTGGAGCAACCTCGTGGCGCGTCCGCTGCTGAGCGTCATCCCGGGAAGCTGGGTCACCGATTATGTCGCCCAAAAGGGCGGCACGATCAACATCCAGCCCGGCAACATCTCCGGCATCGACAGTCACCTAGGCAGCTACGGCGCGATGTACCACACGTTCCTGACACCCAACATCTGGATCGGAGCCGCCGTCGGCATCGTGCTGATCGCCGCAGCGATCTGGTTCCGCCGCTGGCGCGACGAGGTTTGACGCGAGGCATCGTCAAGGAGACAGCCATGAAAACGATCCCGACCCTCGCAGGTTCGATTTTGCTCGCAGCTTCGCTGACAGCCTGCTCGCCCGGCATCAACGAAGGCATCGGCCACCGCATCACCTTCGACAACTCGGGCATGCTCGTGCACGCATTCGGCAAGCCAGACGCGCACGTCGGCAGCGACGGCGGCCTTGCCATCGGCGGCAGCCCTATCGACGTGACGCCTGCGCAACGCGAACTGCTGCGCCGTTACTACGGCGAGTCGCGGACCATGATGCAATCGGGCGCTGCGGTCGGCAAAGCCGGGGTCAGCATCGCCGAGCATGCGATCGGCAACGCCATCAACGGGATCTTCGGGAAAAAGTCCACCGCTTCCGAGAAGGCGCTGGAGGCGCAATCGAATGCCGTCCAGAAGACGGCCTTGTCGCTGTGTGCGGATCTGCAACAGCTTGTCGCCACGCAAAAACAAATCGCGGCCGAGATACCCGCGTTCAAACCATACGATGCCATGGGCAACGTGCGGTGCACGACTAACTCGACACGATCGACCATGGTTGCGGTCGACCCGTTCGACTCGACCAAGGTCTATGTGTCCGAGAAGAAACCCATGGCGCATTGATGCACGCTGAAGGCGGAAGCACTGCCGCCGGCGACGCTCCACCCCAACCTTGCCCTATCCAACGGGACCGACATCATGAACAAACTTCGCCCATTGACACTCGCGGTGTTACTTGGCTGTTTGCCGCTTCTTGGCGCCTGCAGTTCGGGGCAATCCTCATCCAGCGGCGGTCTCGCCGGCGCCATCGACAGCACTGTCA
>JAFEDX010000156.1 GCA_018241365.1 Pseudomonadota bacterium | reverse complement strand
ACGGAGCCCGCTGATGCAACGTTCCTGGCGCACACTCCTGCCGCTGGTCGTCCTGGCCTTGCTGGTCGGCTGGCTCTACACGCACCGCAACCAGCCGCCTGCCCCGCCAGCCAGCCCCGCACCTGCCACGGCGCAGCCAGCCGACGCGGCTCCGGCGGCGCAGCAACTGCCGGCCTACCTGCCGCCCGAAGCGCGCAACACGCTGGCCCTGATCGCCAGCGGCGGACCCTTCCCGCATCGCCAGGACGGCGTGGTGTTCGGCAACTACGAACACCTGCTGCCGGAAGAACCGCGCGGCTACTACCACGAATACACCGTGGAAACGCCCGGCGCGCGCGACCGCGGCGCGCGCCGCATCATCACCGGCGGCACTCCGCCGAGCGTGTATTACTACACCGACGACCACTACCGCAGCTTCCGCGAATTCACGGTGCCGCCATGAGCGGCACGATCGATTTCACCGATGCGCGCCAGAACGGCGCCTACCTCGTCGGCGAAGCCGATCTCGACGCACTCGATACTGCCGCGCATGCCGACGGCCATCGGGTGCGGCGCATCAGCCTCGCCGGCTGTAGCGACAAGCGCGACCTGCTGCAACGCATCGCCTCGGCGCTGTCATTTCCCGCGACGTTCGGCGGCAACTGGGACGCACTCGCCGATTGCCTGGGCGACCTCGGCTGGCTGCCCGCGGCCGCCGGCCACGCATGGCTGTTCGACCACGCCGGGGATTTGCGCGACGCCTCGGAACAGGACTTCGACACGCTGTGCGACATCCTCGATGACGCCTGCCACCGCTGGCAGGCTGAAGGCACGCCCTGCTTCGCCTTCCTGGCGCTGCCGGACGACGCGTTCAGCGACACGGATGCGGACTGACACGCGGCTGCGTGCCAGACCCGGCCTCAGGTACCGGATGCCGTCGCGTGCACCAGCGCACCTTGTCCGTCGCGGACCTGCACCGCAACCGGGATGCCCGCGCGCACGCTTTCGGTGACGATGCAGAAATCCTCGAACTGCGCCAACGCGCGTTCGACGTGCTGCAGCGCGGCGGCCGGATCGGCCAGCTGCAGGTCCACGTCGATGCCGGTGATCCGCAGGCGCCGATTCGCGTTGCGGGCCATGTGCGCACGCGCCTTCACCTTGAGCGCACCCGGCTGGTTGTGGAACTTGCGCAACGCGAAGGTGAGGCTGGCCGCGAGGCAGTTGGCGACGCCCGCCAGCAACAGTCGCGAGGGATTGGGCCCGGCATCATGGCCCAGCGGCGCGGATTCGTCGGTGGCGAGGTCGGGCAGCGCGGTGCCGTCGAAACGCACGCGGAACTCGTAGTCGTTGACCTGTTCGAGGCTCAATTCGATCGTCTGTTCATCGCTCATGGAGTTTCTCCTTCATGGATGCGTTGGCCACGGGCCAGCCACGCGTAGTACAGCAGCGGAATCACCAGCAACGTCAGCACCGTGGACACGAGGATGCCAAACACCAGCGATACCGCAAGGCCCTGGAAGATCGGATCGTCGAGGATGAAGAAGCCGCCGATCATCGCCGCCATGGCGGTCAACGCGATCGGCTTGGCGCGCACCGCGGCGGCTTCGATCACGGCATCCGCAAGCGCACGGCCTTTCGCCAGTTCCAAATCGATGAAATCGATCAGCAGGATGGAATTGCGCACGATGATCCCGGCCAGCGCAATCATGCCGATCATCGAGGTCGCGGTGAACTGCGCGCCCACCAGCGCGTGCCCCGGCATCACGCCGATCACGGTCAGCGGGATCGGCGCCATGATGATCAGCGGCACGATGTAGCGCTTGAAGTGCCCGACCACCAGCAGGTAAATGAGCACCAGCCCGCCCGCGTAGGCGATGCCCATGTCGCGGAAGGTCTCATAGGTGATCTGCCACTCGCCGTCCCACTTCACACCGTAGCGCGCGAGGTCGTCCGGCTGGTGGATGAAATCCTGGCTCAAGGCATGGCCGTCGATCTTCATGCGATCGAGTTTGCCGACCATCGTGAACATGCCGTAGAGCGGACTGTCGGTCTTGCCGGCGTCGTCCGCCGTCACGTAGGTGTAGGGCAGCAGATCCTTGTGGTAGATCGCCTGTTCCCAGCCGGCCTGCCGCAGCGTCACCATCGCCGACAGCGGCACCAGCGCCCCGCCCTGCGCGCGCACGCGCAACGCCAGCAATTCGTCCAGCGACGCCTGATCGCCAGCCGGCAGGCGCAGCCGGATCGGCACCGCGTAGCGCGAACGGCCATCCATCAGGTAGGTCGCATCGTCTCCGGAAAGCGCGGTGCGCAGGGTTTCCGCGATCGCGGCCTGCGAGACACCAAGGCGCGCGGCGCGCGCGCGATCGACCACCACGATTTCACGCGGCGAATCGGCCTCGACGCTGGTGTCG
>JAFEDX010000155.1 GCA_018241365.1 Pseudomonadota bacterium | reverse complement strand
GTCCTTCGGGGTGAGGCGCAAGTCGAGTCGGGCTGCGGCGGGCATGGCATTCTCCTTTGTACGGAATATTACCGTACAATCATGCAGGCCACAATCTTGCAACGCGCCGTCTCACCTTTTGAGCCAAGGCCATGTTCCGATCGTTGCGCCAGACTGGCACAGGGGAAAACCGATGCTGACCGAACGTTTCACACAAGCCGTGGACTACGCGCGCGAGGCGCACGCCTCGCAGACCCGCAAGGGCACGTCCATCCCGTACATCGCGCACCTGCTGGGCGTGGCCAGCCTGGTGCTGGACCACGGCGGCGACGAGGATCAGGCCATCGCCGCGCTGCTGCACGACGTGGTGGAGGACCAGGGCTCGCACCACGAAGCACTGATCCGCAACCAGTTCGGCGAACGCGTGGCCGACATCGTGAAGGCTTGCACCGACGGCACGCAGGAAGGCAAGGCCGCCGCATCGACGCCCGAGGAAAAGCGGCGCGACTGGGAGCGGCGCAAGCGGACCTACCTCGCGCATCTCGAACATGCGGACGACGACGCGCTGCTGGTGAGCGGCTGCGACAAGCTGCACAACGCGCGTGCGATCGTCGGCGACTTGCGCGATCCGGAAATCGGCGCCGCGGTGTTCGAGCGCTTCACGGGCAAGCGCGACGGCACGCTGTGGTACTACCGCGAGCTCGCACGCATTTTCAGCGCACGCGGCGTGGCGTGCGCGGCGGCGCTGGCACAAGCCGCCGAAAACATGCGCGCGTAGCCCGAGACGGGTTCGTGATCTGGCGAGAACGATATGGCCATCGAGATCGAGCGCAAGTTTCTGGTTCTTGGCGAGGATTGGCGGCAATCGGATCCACTGCGCATTCGCCAAGGCTATTTGAGTCGCGACGAGCACCGGACGGTGCGCGTTCGCATCGCGGGTGAGCACGCCTTCCTGACCGTAAAGGGCATTACCCACAAGGCGAGCAGGCTTGAGTTCGAATACGAAATCCCGGTTGAGGACGCGGAACAGCTCCTGCTGCTCTGCGTCGGGCCGTTGATAGAAAAGAACCGCCACATCGTCAATCACGCCGGTACACGCTGGGAAATCGATGAGTTCCTTGGGGTGAATCTCGGGCTCGTGATGGCGGAAGTGGAACTCGAAAGCGTGGGCCAGCCACTCGACCTTCCCGGCTGGACAGGGATGGAAGTCACTCATGACGAAAGGTATTTCAACTCGAATCTATCCATCAGGCCTCACAGCGCATGGCGCAAGCCTTGATCTCGATGCGTTTGCCGCTGGCGGCGGCGCTGGCACAAGCCGCCGCCGCGATGGAGGCCTGAGCGCATTGCCCTTTCTCGATCCGTGAGACCGGCCCCGGCGAGAATCTTCCCGTGGGGCGGCCCACGCCGCCCCGGGCACGAAGGGGGCAGCACATGGCCGATCTCGATTTCCTCGCTTCGCTCGAAAAATCCCTGCGCCGCGGCAAGCGGCGCCTTGCCGCGGCCGGGATGGACCTCGGCACCACCAAAAGCTGCATGGCGATCGCATCCCATGATCCCGACGGGGGCGGGTTGCGTTGCGAAAACATTGCCTGCGACGGCGATGGCCTGCCGCCCGGCGTCATCGCGATGCCGTCGGTGGTGGCCATAGACGGTGAGCGCACGCTGATCGGGCACGAAGCGCGCCGGCGGTGCGGCATGCGCGTGGCGATCCCCGAAAAGAACCTGTTCCGCGAAACCAAGAACGAAATTGGCCTGCGCTACACCTACATGCGCGCGCCGGAAGGTTTCCGCAACGCCACCGACATCGCCTCGCATCTGATCGGTCACCTCGGAAACATCGCGAAGCTGCGCGAACGCGGTTGCAGCCCGCCCCTCGTGATCACGGTGCCGGCGTCGTTCCACGCCGCGCAGCGGCGCGCCACGCTGGAAGCCGCATGGCGGCACCTGTCGTCGCCCGACCGCGTGGCGTTGCTGGACGAGCCTTACGCGGCTTTCCTCGACCTTCTGCATCGTCGCCCCGGCGACGTGCGCGAGCGGACCCAGTCCGGCTGCAACTGGCTGGTGTTCGATTTCGGCGGCGGCACCTGCGACGTGGCGATCTTCACTTTCCACAAATCCGACGGCGTCGTCACACCGCGCCTGCTGGCCACCAGCCGTTATCACCGCATCGGCGGCGGCGATATCGATCGCGCGCTGGTGCATCAGCACCTCATTCCGCTGTTGTTGCGCACGCACAAGCGCGAATCGTGGAGCGTGTCGTGGCGCGACAAGCGCAGGCAGCTGGAACCGCAACTGTTGCCGCTCGCGGAACGCCTGAAGATCGCGTTGTGCGAGCGCGAAGCCGCAATCGGCGGCGCGCAGACCGAGGTGGCGGCCGCGGGGGAATTCGAGATCAGGCTGGGCGAGGAATCGCTGTGGCTGGAAAACCCGACGCTGGATTCGAAA
>JAFEDX010000154.1 GCA_018241365.1 Pseudomonadota bacterium | reverse complement strand
GGCATGGGTGGCATGTCCGGCATGGGCGGAATGTCCGGCATGGGCGGAATGTCCGGCATGTCCGGCATGGCGGGTGCGCCGGCCGGCTGGACCTGCACGCAGTGGAGCTGGGCGAGCCCCGGCATGGGCGGAATGTCGGGAATGTCCGGCATGGGTGGCATGTCCGGCAACGGCACCTGGACGCCTCCGGCCAAGTGACAAGAAGATCGCAGGAAGGCCGCAAGGCCTTCCTGCTCCTCATTCGAACGAGAGGTTCGGGAGCACGATCATCATGAGATTCGGAACATTCGCCGGGCTCGGCGGAATCGGTGCGACGGCGCTGGTGGCATTGACCGCGCTCGGCACCCTGGTGATCGCAGGTCCCGCCCCCACTCCCAATCTGGCAGCCTTGAAAGCCGCCGCACCAGCCCCCGCTGCAACCATCATTGCCGATGCTGCAGCGGCGGCGACCACGGCACCTGCCGCCGCACCCCCGGCGCCGGCCCAGATCCCCTACACTGATCCGCCGCCGCCCAGCGCCGCGCAGCAGGCGGCGGAAGCCGCCAAGGTGGAAGCGCTGAAGAAGATCATCCCCACCCTGGATTACCAGCGCGCCCGCTATTACCCGCTGCATTTCAAGCCGGCGATCGATACCGCCAGCAACGGCGAATGCCTCGCCTGCCATGCCGAGATTCTCGGCAAGAATGTCCGCGAGACGTCACCTGCCGGTGTGAAGGCGCAAGCTTCGCTCGCCTGGTACCAGACGCTCGCCACCTATGACGGCGCGCAGATGACCTTCCATCAGCGCCACATGGTGTCCGACTATGCCAAGGCGGTGATGAACCTCAACTGCACCTTCTGCCACCAGAGCGTCGATCCGCGCGAGAAGAACCCCGGCTTCACCGTCACCGATGCCGACATGACCTCCAACAACGGCAAGGAACCCTTCACGCTGCGCAAGACGGTGAATCCGAGCGAGACGTGCCTGCGCTGCCACGGCGCCATGCCCGACCCCGTGAACATCATGGGCCTGCCCGGCCCCTTCCCGGAGGTGCGCAAGGATCTCGAGAGCGCCGATACGCCGAACGCCTGCCTCGCCTGCCATCAGGATGCGGTGCGCACCAACCGTCACAACGTGACCTATCTCAACGCGGCGACCATCGAGGATCTGGCGAAGGAAGGTTCGGACGTCTGCTACGGCTGCCACGGTGGCCGCGCCTGGTATCGCATCTCCTATCCCTATCCGCGCCATCCCTGGCCGGCGATGGATATGACCACCACACCCGACTGGGCGAAGGGCCGCTCAGCATCGTCCGATCCGCGCTATCAGCGCCCGGCTGGCCAGTGATCTGAGGAAACCCACATGACCATTCAAGCCACCCGCAACTTCCTCACCGGACTGTTGAACCTGAATCGGCGCGACGTGCTGAAAGGCGCCAGCGCCAGCCTCGCCGCCGGCCTCATTCCGATCGCCGGCGCGAAGAAGGCGGAAGCCTTCGCCTACGAGCCCTATCCGCGCGACAACGATCTCGAAACCGTGGTCACCAGTTGCGCCCACAATTGCGGCTCGCGCCATATGCTGGTGGCCCACAAGAAGGGCGATGTGATCGTCCGCCTGTCGACCGACAACGGCACCTATCAGGGCGACGCCTTCAACACCGACACCGAGGAGAAGCCGCAGGTCCGCGGCTGCCTGCGCGGCCGCTCTTACCGCGTTCGCCTCTATTCGCCCGAACGCCTGCTCTATCCGATGAAGCGGGTGGGCAAGCGCGGCGAAGGCAAGTTCAAGCGCGTGACCTGGGACGAAGCGCTGGGCGAGATCGCCGACCGCATGGTCTATATCAAGAACAAGTACGGCCCGACCGCGCTGGTCGATCAGTCCTATGCCGGCGCTTCCTATGGCGTGCTGCACAAGTCCGACCAGATTGAGGGCCTGCTCGGCCGCTTCATGGGCATGTTCGGCTGCCGCACCTCGTCATGGTCGGTGCCCTCCTATGAGGGCACCAAGTTCTCCAGCCGCGTCACCTACGGCACAATCCAGGATGGCAACGAGGATGACGCCTTCGCCCATTGCAAGCTCATCATCATGTGGGGCTGGAACCCGGCCTACACCTTCCATGGCGGCAACACCTTTTACTACATGCGCCTCGCCAAGCAGCGCGGCTGCAAGTTCGTGGTGATCGATCCTCAGTACACGGACAGTGCCGCCGCCTACGACGCCTGGTGGATTCCCATCAAGCCGAACACCGATGCCGCCATGATGGCCGGCATGGCCCACTACATCTTCACCAACAATCTCCACGACCAGGACTTCATCAACAAGTTCACCCAGGGCATGGACGAAGGCACCATGCCGCAATGGGCCCAGGGCAAGGAAAACTTCAAGGACTACATTCTCGGCAAATATGACAACACCCCGAAGACGCCGGAATGGGCCGCCGCCATCTGCG
>JAFEDX010000153.1 GCA_018241365.1 Pseudomonadota bacterium | reverse complement strand
TTTACGCCCTCGCACAGGCCGGCAAGTTTCCCTCGCCGATCAAAATTTCCCAGCGTTGTTCCGCATGGTCACAGTCGCGTTTGCTGACTTGGATCGCTGACCGCATCGCGGAAGCCGAACACAGCAAGAAACCCGGAGCCGCGCCATGAAACGCGGCCGTGAGTTCTGCCCGCGTAGCGTTCGTGCTGACGCTAGATTGTTGGCGAGTGACGGCTATGCCTGGGCGGGTCATCTCGCCGGCGTCGGCCCGCGCGCGATCAAACGGGCGATACAGCGTCCCGAAAAGACAACCTGGCGCGTCGTGCTTGCCATTCGCAGGGCTGCCGAACTTGTACGCGCTCAGCAACGAAAGCTCGAAGCTCGCGCGGCCGAACGTCAAGCGCGTGAGATGGCCGAATGGCGTGCTCGCGAAGCGCAACGCGAGGTCCAAGCCGCGGCAGTGTCTTCGGGCGGCAAAGTTGTGAGCCTAGCCGATGCTAGGTGCGCGCGCGCCGCGCGCCGGCGCGTCGCGTCTTCCGGCCGGTGGCCGAACGATGCCGCCTGATTCCCGCGTTACCGGTACCGCCTCGGCGCCGGTCGAAATGCTGCTGTCGCGGCTCGATAAGGTCCGCCGCTGCGGGCGCGGCTGGATTGCGCGCTGCCCCGCACACGAAGACAGCAGCGCATCGCTTTCCGTTGCTGAAGGAAGCGATGGTAGAGCTTTAGTTCGCGACTTTGGGGGATGCGAACTGCACGCCATTGTTCGTGCGCTCGGCATCGAGATCGCGGACCTGTTCCCCGAACGCATCCGCGACACGTCTCCCGAAGGTCGCGCTGCCATGCGCGAAGCGCACCGGCAAAGCGGCTGGGCCGCGGCCTTGAACGTGCTCGCGCGCGAGGCGTCGATTGTGGCGATTGCCGGGCGCACGATCGCGCAGGGACAAGCATTGAACGCCGATGATGCCGCGCGCCTGCAGGTGGCGCTGGAACGCATCGAAAGTGCGCGCGAGGTGCTGGCATGACCTCCCTCGAAGAGCAAGCCGAACGCGAAGCACGCGACCTGGCACGCATGCAATCGGCTCGCGAGGACAAGGCCAAGACGGACGGCAAGCGAGACAAGTCGGCAAAGCCCGGCGATGCCGTGCGCGCGCGGTTCGTGAACACCCCAAGCGAGGCGCTGGGCCGCCCAGGGGTTTATTGGATCGGCACCGCGCAAGATCGCGCCACCGGCGAAACCGTGGAAATGGAACCGCAGTGGATTTGCTCGCCACTGAGTGTCGAGGCGCTTACGCGCGATGCCACCGGCAACGAATGGGGCCGGTTGCTGGTGTTTCATGATCGCGACGGGCAGGAACACCGCTGGGCCATGCCCATGTCCATGCTGGCCGGCAGCGGCGAGGAACTGCGCGCTGAGCTGCTGCGGCAGGGCTTGGAAGTGACCACCGTCG
Organism: Pseudomonadota bacterium; assembly: GCA_018241365.1. GTDB lineage: Bacteria > Pseudomonadota > Gammaproteobacteria > Xanthomonadales > Rhodanobacteraceae > 66-474. The sequence goes on along the minus strand of JAFEDX010000153.1, from coordinate 1,028 downwards.
CCACGCGCCGCGGCAAGCTGACCGAATACATCGGTTGGGCCAGACCGGAAGCGAAAGCGCGTTGCGTGCTGCGCACGGGCTGGCACGACGGCGCATTCGTGCTGCCGATGCAGACCTTTGGCGAGCATCCCGGCGAGCCGGTCATTTTTCAAGGCGCAACAGTCGACGGCGTGGCGCTGGGCACGGCGGGCACATTGGATGGCTGGCGCTCGCAGGTTGCCGCACCGTGCATCGGCAATAGCCGCCTGGTGCTGGCGGTGTCTGCCGCATTTGCCGGGCCGTGCCTGGGATTGCTGGACAGCGAAGGCGGCGGCCTGCATTTGCGTGGATCAAGCTCTTCAGGAAAATCGACGGCGCTCGCACTTGCGGCCAGCGTCTTTGGGCCGCCTGCCTACGTCCGGACCTGGCGTGCGACCGACAACGCTTTGGAGGCCGTGGCATCGCTGTATTCGGATTTGCTGCTGCCGCTGGACGAAATCGGCCAGCTCGATCCGCGCAACGCCGGCGCCGCCGCCTACCTACTCGCGAACGGCCAAGGCAAAAGCCGAAGCCACCGCGACGGCAGCGCGCGCGCGGCGGCACGCTTCAGGCTCCTATTTTTGAGCGCTGGCGAGGTCGGCTTGGGTGATCTTGTTACCGCTTCCGGTGCAAAGTCGCGCGCCGGGCACGAAGTGCGCGTAATCGACGTTCCCGCCGACGTTGACGGCGGCAGTGGCATATTCGAACAGTTGCCGGATGATTGCGCGCCCGGAGATTTCGCCGATCGTCTCAAGCGCGCAGCCGCAGAGCAATACGGCCATGCCCTGCACGAATGGCTGACCGCGTTGACTACGGACACCGTTTCCGCGCGCGACACGCTGCGCGCGCATCGCGATCGCATGACGGAAACCTTATGCGGTTCTATTGACGCAGGGCAGGTTCGGCGCGTTGCGCAGCGATTTGCGCTGGTCGCAGCGGCCGGTGAGATGGCGACGGCAAAGGGGCTGACCGGCTGGCCGAAAGGCGAAGCCGACAAAGCGGCCTGCACG
>JAFEDX010000152.1 GCA_018241365.1 Pseudomonadota bacterium | reverse complement strand
GATCTACCCGATGAACGGGCACGTCGCCACCCACATCGGCGGCGTGCAGGCCTCCGCGCTGATCACGCAGCGCATGACCTCCAAGATGCATCGGCAACTGGTGACGTTCACCGGCGCCGGATCGGCGGGGCTGTGCGGCTACTACCCGCTGCCGATCATGGACAAGACCCACTACAAGATGCAGATGGTCTATCCGGTGCCGGCTACGGCCAAGGATGCCGGTCAGTGCTGCCAGCCCTACGGGCGTACCACGATGATCTGGGGCGCGGGCAAGTCCTACCCGGTCTCGGGCGAGGACTTCGCCTACCAGATCTTCCGCAAGAGGAACTGCTGTGCCGGCGCGTACTGAACCGCGCGCGCTCGCCGCAGCCGCCTGCGTGGTCGGACTGCTGGTCACCGGGCTCGCACACGCCCAGACGCCGCGATGGCCCGACGCCGACGACGTCGAGCGGGCGCTCAAGGCTCACCCCTTCCCGGGACCGGATCGGCTCGGCGCCCAGCCCGCACCCGCGCCGCCGATCGTGAAACTGCCTGCTGCGTCGACACCGACCGACATCGAAGCACTCGCCCGCGCCGGCGCGCGCCTGGGCAGTTCCGCGGCGGCCGACAACGCACCGGCTCCGCTGCGCATCTTCATCACGCTGGAGATGCCCCGTGCGAGCCTGCAGTTGCTCACCGATCAGGCGGCGCGCAGCGGCGCCGTCCTGGTGCTGCGCGGCCTGAAGGCCAACTCGATGCGCGAGACGCTCGCGGCGGTCTCCGGCCTGATCGGCGAGCGCCAGGTGGCTTGGGTGATCGACCCCGAAGCCTTTGCGCGCTACCGCATCGAGCGCGCGCCGACCTTCGTGCTGAGCCTCGACGAAGAGGCGAAGCCCGAGCCGAGCTGCGGCAGCGACTGCCGCATGCCCGCGGCCTTCGTCAGCGTGTCGGGCGACGTGAGCCTCGATCACGCGCTGGAGACGCTCGCCCGCCAGCGTCCCGACGCGGGGCCGCGGGTCGCGCCCCTGCTCAAGCGCCTGCGGGGTCTCTGAGCATGCGCAGCGCACCTCGCCGCACCGCCACGCGCGCCGCATTCGCGGCCATGCTGTTCGCGGCGATTCACGTCGCCTTCGCCCAGTCGCCGCCCTCGCTCGGCGAGGCCTTCGAGCAGGGCAAGGCGTTGGGCCGCAGCGGCAATGCCGCTGCCCGGAGCAACATCAGCGGCGGCACCGCGCAATCGACCGTTCCGGGCTACACCGCCAGCTCGCCCGAGGCCAGCTACTTCGGCAGTCCGGGGCTCGGCACCCAGGCGTCCGCTCGGACGAGCGCCTGCGCGAGCGGCCCCGCGGCCAGCGATCCGTCCTGCATGGCGGTGCAGTTCTCGCAGACCAACCCCACGCGGCGCCCCGACTTCAGCATTGGCACGAACGACCCGCTGCTCACCCGCGGCCGCGCGATCACGGCCGATCCTCAGGCGATCGCCGGCAACATCGCTGGCACCTACAGCGGCTGCAGCGTGCAGACGGTCACTACCGCCGACCGCTTCGAGACCGCGATCTGCCACCAGTACCGCACGCTGGAGACCGCCACCTGCGACAAGGTGCTGATCGTCACCCCGATCCAGACGCCGGGTTGCACGGACGGCCAGTTCCTCACGCGCGTCACCGCCGATCCCTGCCCCGCCTGCATCGACTACCTGGCCTTCGACTTCAGCTGCGCGGCCAGCAGCTACCTGATGCACGTCTTCACGATCGACAAGGGCACCGGCGCGATCTACATGGATCTCGGCTCGCAGAACGTGCCTGGCGGCCTGAACACGCAGATCCCGCAGACCCCGGGACCCACGCGCATCGACGGGTTCTTCTGCTACCAGACCTTCTACAGCCAGAGCTGCAGCGGGCCCAACTGCACGATCGGCGCGTGGTTCTACAACCCCTGCCAAGGCACGAGCTACTACGGCGCCAACACCTTCGCGATGCCGACCACGGTCAGCTTCAGCGACACCTGGGACAACCAGTGCGCGGCATTGGAGGCACGCGCGCAATGAACGCCACTCGCCGCGCCGCCTGGCTCCACGTGTGCTTGCTGGCACTCGGCGTGCTCGCGTCCGCACCCGCAACCGCCGCCGACTGCTACCAAACCTCCGAGACCTGCGTCGAGGGCCCCGAGACGCGCGACATCGGCGGCTATCCGGTGCAGCGGGATTGCTGGCGCTACCGCGCCTCGTACACCTGCGTCTCGCAGAACAGCACCGACGACTGCCAGCCCCTGCGCGACCGCGGCTGCAGCCAGGTGAACTCGCGCTGCATGGACACGAACCCGCAGGGCGCCTGCATGCTCTACGAGCAGACCTGGCAGTGCCGCGTCGCCACGGGCACCACCTCGACGGTGACGAACTGCGGCGGCCAGCAGTTCTGCCTCGACGGCCGCTGCTTCGACACCGGCTACGCACCGGACGCGGACTTCGCGCGTGCCGTCGCAGGGC
>JAFEDX010000151.1 GCA_018241365.1 Pseudomonadota bacterium | reverse complement strand
CAGGTCGTAGAGGACTTGCGCGTTCAACATCGCGTTCATGGCGATGAGCTGCGGGCGGACCTTGTTGTAGTAGTCCGCGGTGCAGGTGGCGTGCGGGTGGTCGATGTCCAGCGTGCGGGTGGCTTTGACGCCGTTGTTGTCTACGTGCTCGTACGTCGCGGTCAGTTTCATTTCGTCGGCGCTGATCTCGTTCGATTTGGGGATCGAGGTGATGATCTGCGCGGCGGGGAAATAGATCGTTGTTTCGTCCACCAGATGGAGCGAGCCGCAAACGTAATCGTCCTTGCGCGCGGGCAATGACGCGGAGATCGCCAGCGGCAGCGAGAACGGGTGATCGCCGATGGAGAAGGCAACCGCGCCCGGACCGGGCAACGGCGTGGCGTTGGTGAGCGTGTATTGCGCGGCCATCACGTAAGGATCGGTGAGCGTGCTGGGGTCGCCTTTTTCCAGCGTGCCGTCGCTCGCGCCAGGAATGGTTTCGCGGATGTAATTGGCTTCCATACCAGGCAACAGCGAGGCCATCAGCGCGCGCAATGCGATGCCCGACGCCCCCGATGCGGTGACAAGTGTGGTGCCTTCGGCATTGCCATCTTCGTGAATGGTGATGGCGGTTTTGCTTGCGACCTGTTCGTTGGCTGCGGTCAGGCGCGGGGTGCGGCCGACGATGCCGGTTGCCGTTTGCAGCACGGGCTTGTCGGCATCGGTATCCGGCAGCACGCCGAAGGGAGCGTAGCGCGCGGTGGAATCCATGTAGAGGTCGAATTCCGGCACGTAGGTGATGACGTGATCGAAGAGATCGGGAGCCGCGACCGTTCCCAGCGTGTAGCTTGAATCGGTGTTTATGAGGGCGGCGGTGCTGGTGATGCCCTTCGCGGCGAGCAATGCTTCGAGCAGCACGACATGGTCTTTGCAATCGCCATAGCGGCTGTGAAGGATGTCGGCGGCCTGATGCGGAACAAGACCGCCTTTGCCGAGCACGATCGCCAGATATTTGATGTTGGTCGAAACCCAATCGTAAAGACGGTGCGCCTGTTCGCGGCGGTCGGTTGTGCCTTGCGTGATCTGGTCGGCCAGCGCCTTGATCTCGTCGTCGGGGATCGTCTTGTCGTGCGCGCCGTCTTCATAGGCTTTGGCGAGACCGGCGAAATTCTTGAACGAGCTGATCGTCAGATGCGCGGCGTTATCGCGTTCGGCGACGCTGCCGGGTTCCGGGATGATGGAATCGTCGTTGTTGAACGTCCACGTCCAGGTGGTTTCATCGCCGTCTGTCTTGGTTTCACCCTGCTTGAGGCCGGTCATATCGACATAGAGCGGCAGTTCGCTTGTATCGGCCTTCACGGTGATGACGACGTCGTGCGTAGGGACGAGCGAGCCGAACACGACATCCGTGTAGAACTCACCTTTGAACCACGGCTCTTTCTGCTTGAAGGTTTTGACGATAGCGATCTCGTCTCCCACTTCGACATTCGGGAAGACGGCCATCTTCTCGCGGAAGTCGGCAAAGCCTTTGGTTGCGGGGCCCGAGGTGACGAAGAAGCCGTCGCTCGGCACGTCGATGCGCGTGCCGTCGCGCTTCAAGGTGTACGCTTCCTCGATGTCGGCGTCCTGGAAGCCCGTCATGTAGGCGACGCCGGACTGGCGCAGCAGATGCAAACCCTGCTCGCTCAGGATGCGCACGCGTTCTTCGGTGCGCTTTTCGTAGGTACCGTCGGAATCGATTTCGTAGTCGATGTGATCGCGGGTGATTTCGAATGGCGCCTGGATGGGGGCCGACCCTTGCGGAAGCGGTGTGTCGGGGGCTTGCGCATTGGCGGCGCCGATGCTGAGCGCGCCGATGACAGCAATGCCTAATGCGCCCGCCCGCATGAGTCCCCCACAAGCAAATCGGCTGTGCGGGCACCATACCCGCCCTTCGGTAGGGAGTCGTGCGACATTTTCATCGTTGTCAGTAGCAAGTTCCCGCCAAGCATCGGGAACAGCAGGGAAATCCCAGATTCCGCTGCTTTCACGGATGTAAATTACATTTCAGGTTGTTGCCCGATTGCACCGCAATTCGTCGCACACATTCTGATTCTTGCGCGGCGGTGCTAGCGTTGGGCGACTTGGGTGCGGAGTCGCGTAGATGTTTGGCCTGGAAAGATTCTCTCCTCAATTCCTGAGCGTTCTCAGAATCATGGCGGGGCTGCTGTTCCTGGAACATGGAACCTCGAAACTCCTGCACATCCCGCATGTGGCGATGTTCGATTCTCCGTTGCCGCCGATGTTGCTGGCGGCGGGTATCATCGAATTGGCAGGCGGGTTTCTCATCACCATCGGATGGTTCACGCGCGTGGCCGCGTTCATCTGCTCGGGCGAAATGGCCGTGGCTTATTTTCAGTATCACGTGCGGATGGGACGTTCGATTTTTCCGGCGCAGAACGAAGGCGACGCGGCCGTGCTGTTCTGTTTCATCTTCCTGTTTCTCGTGGCGGC
>JAFEDX010000150.1 GCA_018241365.1 Pseudomonadota bacterium | reverse complement strand
CTGTCTCGCATGGTACACCGATACCTGGCCCGATCCGACCACGGTCAAGTATTCCAACAACATCATCTGGAATGTGCGCAACTTCACCTGCGGGCCGCCCAACATCTGCCGCGACCCGCTGCTGAAGAACGAGACGCTGGAGAACTTCGACCCCACGCCGCTGCCGGGCTCGCCCGCGATCGGCACTGCCACGGGGCGGCGTGGCGTAGGCGCGGCCAAGTAGTCAAGCCGGTGTCGGCTGCACCACGGAGGCTGCAAGACTCGCGTCGCGTTGCTGTGGTGACCGTGTTCCTGCCGCGGCTCCAAGCTGAACATGGCGATAACGTGTTGTCGCGCAAGTCTTTGCAAAGATTCACAGATTGCGACCGGTCAGGCAGACTGCCCGTGCGTGCCCGTCGAGACCGCACGCTCCTGACCATTCACGCCCGAGGCAAGGACCGCTTGCCGATCCGGGTCGAAAGCGCCGAAGTGGCGTTTTCTCCCGAGAGTTGCCGGTCCGACAATGCATGATGATCTCTTCCCGTGTCACCCGTTTCCTGCTTGCTTTTACGGCATTCGCGGGCCTCGCACTGATTTGCGTGCCGGCGCTCGCCACAACGTACTACGTTCGCACGGACGGTGGTACGACGGCGCAATGCAACGGCACGGCCAACGCCCCTGCCAGTGCCGCACCGAACTGTGCGTGGCATTCGCCGATGGACGCGCTGCCGCCTTCCGGGAACGGTCGCACGCCCAACATCAAGAGTGGCGACACGCTGGTGATCGAGCCGGGGCAATTCCCGGTTGGTCTGAACAGCGACACCATGGCGGCGTACCCGGATGTTTGCTACACGAGCTTCCCGTGGAATTGCATCATGCAGCCTCCTCCGAGTGGCACCACCAGCCAGCCGACTCGGATCGTGGGCGCGGGTTGGGATTCCGGCTGCGCGGCGCCACCGCAGATCTACGGGGTGAGCGGCGCGTATTACACGCTCGACGTTGGCGGCGCCAGCAATGTTGTCGTGGCATGCCTTGAGATCACCGACCACAGCGCGTGCATCGACCCGTATACCCCCGACCCGACGATCGCGTGCAGCAAAAGCTATCCCTACGGCGACTGGAGCGAGACGGGTGTGCATGCCGCGGGCGGCAGCAACGTCATCCTGCAGGACCTGAACATCCACGGCATGGCCAACACCGGGCTGTGGGCGGGCGGCATGAACAACTTCACGCTGCGCAACGTGACCATTCGCGCCAACGGGTACGCCGGGTGGATGGGCGATCTCGGCGGCGGCGGCAATTCGTCGTTCAGCGGCACCATCACGCTGGACCATGTCAACGTGTCGTACAACGGCTGCACCGAGAAGTACCCCTCCACCACGATCTACGCCTGCTGGGGCCAGAACAATGGTGGCTACGGGGATGGCGTCGGGATGGCCAAGACCGGCGGCAACTGGGTCATCACCAATTCGACGTTCAGCTACAACACCCAGGACGGTCTGGACCTGCTGTACGCCGACGGCACGGGGTCGGTAACGATCGATCGCGCCACCGCGATCGGCAATGCCGGCAACCAGCTCAAGGCGTCCGGCACCACCACCATCACCAACAGCGTGGTGGTGGGCAATTGCGATGCACTGGCGCCGTTTCCGCACATGGCCGGCGACACCTGTCGCGCGCAGGGTGGGGCGTTGGCGCTGGAAGTCGCCGTGCCGGCGCAAACGGTCACGCTCGCGTACAACACGATCACGGGCAACGGTGACTGCCTGATCCAGGCCGGCACGGACATTGGGGTGCCGCTGGCGGCCACGCAGGTGTATCAGTACTACAACAACGTTTTCATCGGGCAGCCGTCCGCCATCCCGCGCGATGCGGGTCTCAACTCGTGCCTGGACTGGTACACCGACACCTCGCCGAACCCTGAGACGATCCGCTACGTCAACAACATCGTGTGGCAGACCCGCAATACGACTTGCGACGGCACCGGGATCATCTGCAAAGACCCGCAACTTGTCAACGAAACCATGGCCGGTTTCAACCCCAATCTGCTGTCCAGCAGTCCCGCGATCGGCAACGCCAGCCTGAGCGCCTACAGCGTGGCATGGGATTATTACGGCTTCCCGCGTTCCGCCACTGGGCCCATCGATATCGGCGCCGTCGCGTATCGGGGCCAGCCGTACACGGGGTCCGGCGCCAGCGACAGCCCGGTGCCTCCTCCTCCCAAAGGCGGTGGCACGAAATCGGCGGGCGATTTGCCAGCGCCTGTTCCTGCTGGCCCGCTAGATAACAAACCGGTTCCGTATGGCAGCGGCTTGCAGCCCGGCGCCATGCGCGACCATGGTTTGAGCGCCGAACGCTATCACCGCAGGGGTGCGCCCGGGTTCGCGAGTACACCACAAACCGTGCGTGCATCCTGGCCGGTGCCGCCATCCGCCGCAGCGCCCGCGATGTCGGTTCGCGCCACCGCCGATCAGATTGCGCCCGATGCTGAAGCT